>JAPLKN010000074.1 GCA_026388075.1 Elusimicrobiota bacterium | reverse complement strand
GCGCCTTAGGGCCTCAGAGGTACTGGTGGATTCAGCTGTTGCCAAAGAGATCAAAGCGAGAGAAGAATATCAAGACCTTATTGTAAAAGAAAAGTAGAGAGACATCATGAAAACTATTAATTTTCATAAAATCAGCGCGGCGGGAAATGATTTCATCTTAATTGATAATCGAAATAAAATTCTTCCTAAAGATGAGTCTTTGCTTGCCAAAAAACTCTGCGACAGAAAATTTGCCGTAGGCGCCGACGGGCTTATTATACTTGAAAATAGCGATAAGACAGATTTTAAAATGCGCTATTATAATTCGGACGGATCCATAGCTTCTATGTGCGGCAACGGTGGAAGGTCCATCGCCAGATTTGCAAATATTCTGGGTATTGTCCAAAACAAAATGACGTTTGAAACTGAAGCGGGTTTTGTAAAGGCTGAGATATTAGGAAAAGAAATAAAGCTTTTCCTTTATGAGCCAAAAGATGCAAAGCTTGATTTTACTTTGAGAGTTGATAAAAGGGAATTCAGCGTATCTTTTATTAATACGGGAGTTCCTCATACGGTAATTTTTGTTAACGATATTGATAAAACTGACGTTTTGGAATTAGGCAGGATGGTAAGGTACCACAAGGAGTTCCTCCCCGGAGGAACAAACGTAAATTTTGTGCAAAAAAAAGACGATAATTCTATTTTTGTAAGAACATACGAACGCGGAGTTGAAGGTGAAACCCTGGCCTGCGGTACCGGCGTTATAGCGAGCGCAATAATTGCTGGTTTAAGGGGGATGGTTAACCAACCGGTTCATTGCATTACGCGGGGCGGATATATTTTAACTGTAGCATATTCAAAAAACGATAAGGGGGATTTGCTTTCTCCGGTCTCAAATGTTTCTCTTCAAGGCCCTGCTGAGGTGGCTTTTAAGGGAGAAGTAAGTATTTAAAGACAGATTTCAGCTATCAGCTGTCAGCTTTCAAATGAAAACAAAAAAGAATTATTTTGCCGAAGGCTGAAAGCTGAGGGCTTTAAAAAGGAGCGGATATGTTTCAAGGTTCTTATGTTGCATTAGTGACTCCGTTTAAGGGAAATAGTGTAGATACTGATAAATTAAAAGAGCTTGTTGAATTTCAAATTTCAAACGGCACGAACGGTATTGTTCCGTGCGGAACGACAGGCGAATCCGCTACATTATCGCATGAAGAACACAAAAATACCATTGACGTCGTTGTTAAAGCGGTAAAGAAACGGATTAAAGTTATTGCTGGTACAGGGTCAAATTGTACAAGAGAGGCAATAGACCTCAGCAGATATGCCGAGAAAGCCGGTTGCGACGGGATTCTTTTAGTTTCCCCGTATTACAATAAGCCTACTCAAAAGGGTCTTTATCTGCATTTCAAAGCAGTTGCCGATTCAATCAAAATCCCTGTGATGTTGTACAACATTATGAGTAGGACCGGCGTAAATATTGAGCCTCAAACGGTGCAAAAGATAAACCGCGACTGCAAAAATGTAACCGCTATCAAAGAAGCTTCCGGTTCACTGGATCAGATGTCAGAGATTCATAAGCTTTGTCCGAATATGGATCTTTTATCGGGAGATGATTTATTGACTCTTGAGGTTTTGTCCATCGGAGGAACGGGGGTTGTTTCCGTATTGGCAAATATAGTGCCGAAGGAAGTAGCTGATATGGTAAAAGCCTATTTGGAAAAGGATTTAGGAAAGGCAAAATCTCTTTTTTCAAAACTTTTGCCGCTTATAAAGGCATTGTTCTTAGAAACCAATCCAATTCCGCTTAAAACGGCAATGGGAATTTTAGGAATGTGTTCGCCCGATTTAAGGCTGCCTTTGTGTCCTATGGAAGATGCAAACCGGCAAAAGCTTGAAAAAGCATTAAAAGACTACGGGCTTTTAAAATAATTGATGGGTGGTCCGCTCGCTCCGAAGGAGCGGGCAGTGACTTCGCCCCAAAAGGGGTGAGGAGAAAAAATGATCAATACAAGCGTATGCGGTGCCGCAGGAAAAATGGGTACAAGCATTTTAAGGCTTTTATCCGATGATAAGGAATTTAAAGTAATCGGAGGAGTTGAAAGCAAGGAATTTCTTTCAAAGTGCCCTAAAGAACTGAAATCAACTTCGGATCTTTCAGAAATAATCGGCGGTTCGGATGTTATTATAGATTTTTCCGATATATCCGGTACTCTTGAACACCTTTCAATAGCTGAGAAAAATAAAAAAGCTATGGTCATTGGCACTACCGGTTTTAAGGATTTGCAAATTGAGGCGATAAAGAAAGCTTCAAAAGGTATTCCTATAGTATTTTCTCCGAACATGTCAGTGGGAGTAAACCTGCTTTTTAAAGTTGCCGAAGAAATTGCGTCAAAAGTACCGACCTATGACGTGGAAATCGTAGAGCTTCATCACAATCAAAAAAAGGACGCTCCTTCCGGAACAGCTATGAATTTAGCCAGGATAATTGCCAATGCCTTGGGCCGGAAAATTGAAGAAGTAGGAGTTTACGGCAGAAAAGGTGAAATAGGGCCGCGAAAAAAGGGTGAAATCGGAATTTCATCAGTAAGAGCCGGCGATATTGTTGGAGATCATACCGTTTATTTTGCTGGGCCGGGAGAAAGGATTGAACTCATTCACAGGGCTCACTCGCGGGATACTCTTGCAGCGGGAGCTTTAGTTGCGGCAAAGTGGGTAATTAAACAAAAGCCCGGTCTTTACGATATGCAAAATGTGCTGGACTTGAAATAAAAAATAACTGCAATTAAAAGGAAACAAATGATTTATCTGCGATTTGAAATAGAAGGAAAAAAGAAAGACGGTGTATTGGAAAATAAAACCGTTTATGAAATTACGCCGAATTTTTATTCAAAATATAAGAAAACCGGGAAAAAATTTGATATTTCTAAAGTAAAGATTTTAATTCCTTGCGAGCCTTCAAAAATTATTGCGCTGGGCTTAAATTATATGAGCCACGCCAGCGAACTAAAAATGGCTTTGCCAAAAGAACCTTTGATTTTTCTTAAAGCGCCGACATCTGCAATAGGCCCCGGTGAAACAATAATATATCCTGACATATCTCAAAGAGTTGACTATGAAGCCGAGCTGGCGATAGTGATAAAGAAGAAAGGAAAAAATATTCCCTTAAAAGAAGCTCAAGATCATATTTTGGGATATACTTGTTTGAACGACGTAACGGCGCGGGACCTTCAAAAAATTGACGGGCAGTGGACCAGGGCCAAATCTTTTGATACTTTTTCTCCGATAGGCCCTTGGATAGTTGATAATATTGATCCTCACAATCTTAAAATAGAAGCTTTAGTTAACGGAAAAGTATTGCAGGATTCTAACACAAAGGATATGATTTTCAAAGTCAACGAAGTAGTATCTTTTGTTTCAAGGATAATGACTCTTTTGCCGGGAGATGTGATTTCAACGGGAACGCCTCCTGGTGTTGGCCCTTTGGTAAGAGGGGATAAAGTAAAGATAAAGATTCAAAAAATTGGCGAGTTAGCAAATTCGGTCGCCTGATTAATAGAGAAATGAAAAAAATACTTAACGAAATACTGGATTTTTTTTCTGACGAAGAAAACCTTGAAATTTCTCGTTATGATCCTTTGCACCTCGGTGCAATGATAGTGATCATTCTTTTCGGTATGAGCCTAATATTTTGGCTTCTATGGGCTTTGCTCGTGTTTGGGGGAGGAATACAGTCAAAAGTAGTCCCGTTTCTGCAGATTTTATTCACTTCAAAAACAGCAGAAAATTTCGGATATGTCGGATATCCGTACGAAATGGGAGTATTTGAAGGATGGATTACAAATGTAGTTACTTTTTGTTTTCTCATACTGGTTATTTTGGGAATTTGGCACGTATTTAAACAAGCAGAAGAGACTGGAAAGTAGATAGGAATTTGGGAGAAAAGAATGCGCATTGAATACAGCGACAAACTGAAAAAACTTCCTCCGTATCTTTTCGTTGAAATAGATAAAAAGAAAAAAGCGGCTATAGAAAAAGGCGTGGACATAATTTCGTTGGGAGTGGGTGACCCTGATTATTTTACGCCAGAACATATTGTAAAAGCCGCGCAGGAAGCTATAGCGAAACCTGAAAACCATCATTATCCTTTTGGGTCCGGGCTTAAGAGGTTTCGTGAAGCTATCGCTAAATGGTACAAAAATAGGTTCAATGTAGATTTAAATCCCGAAAACGAAATATATCCATTAATCGGTTCAAAAGAAGGCATAGGCCATTTTCATCTTGCTTTTGTAAATCCTGGAGATGTAGTGCTGATACCTGAGCCGGGTTATCCTGTTTATAACACCGGAACGATATTTTCTGACAGCGTGCCCCATTTTATGCCGCTTTTGGAAAAAAACAATTTCCTTCCCGATCTGGACGCAATACCTGAAAACATAAGAAAAAAAGCGAAAATAATTTTTATTAATTATCCAAACAACCCGACAGCCGTTATGGCTCCCCCGGAATTTTATAAGAAGGTCGTTTCCTTTGCTTCAAAATATAATATTATCGTTGCGCATGATGCAGCCTATTCAGAGCTTTATTACGATAAAAAACCTACAAGTTTTCTTGAAATTCCCGGCGCAAAAGAGGTGGGGGTTGAATTTCATTCTCTTTCTAAAACATACAATATGACCGGTTGGCGCATAGGCTGGATATGCGGTAATAAAGATATAGTCAATGGCCTTGCGACAGTTAAAGATAACTATGATTCGGGAGTATTTCAGGCCATACAAGAGGCAGCAATAACTGCTTTAACGGGTCCGCAGGACTGCGTACAGGTGATGCGAAGAATATATGGGGACAGAAAAGATGCCCTGGTTGACGGCTTAAATAAACTCGGATGGAACGTAAGAAAACCGGAAGCGACTTTTTATGTCTGGGCTAAAGTGCCAAAAGGATATTCTTCTGCTCAGACTGTTTCAAAGCTATTAGATGAAGCGGGTATAATATGCACACCAGGTAACGGCCTTGGGCCGTCGGGCGAGGGATATGTAAGATTTGCGCTAACGGTTGAAGTTCCAAGGATTAAAGAAGCTTTGCATCGGCTTGAAAAAATAAAATGGTAGTTGCATATATAGGGCTCGGCTCAAATATCGGAGATAGAAAAAAAAACATTTTGAAAGCGGTAAAGCTTATTCTTAAAAACAGTCATTTTAAAGTTCTTGAGAAATCTTCTTTATATCTGACAAAACCGATCGGCCCGAAACAAAGAAAATTTGTTAACTACGTTTTAAAGGTAAATACTGATCTTTCGCCGTTGAAGTTGCTTAAAACATTAAAAGATATTGAGGCCATCCTGGGAAGGAAAAAAACTCAAAGATGGGGCCCCCGAATTATTGATCTCGATATTCTTTTCTGCGGAAATAAAGTTTTAAAAGCAAAAAATCTGAATGTTCCTCACAAAGAAATTCAAAACCGTAGTTTTGTGCTTGATCCTCTGGCCGAAATTGCACCGAGGCTCGTACATCCGGTTTTGAAAGAAACAGTAACGGAACTTAAAAACAAACTAATCAGGGTCCGCTGAAAAATTTATTAGACCCTATTGAGCCCCTCACCCCATCCCTTTCCCTCGAGGGGAGAGGAAGCCCGAAGGGCAGGTGAGGGTGAATGGAAAGGTATGCGTAACATGAAAAGAAGGTACCATCTTCAGATGGGGGAGTTTCACTTGAAGTGCCAATTTGGCACCTCAAGTTGGGGTGGTACCAGGAAACTTCCGATGATTTTCTCAAAATAATTGAAGAAAACAAATAAGTAAATCCAGGCACGGGCACCGCTTAAAAGGATGGGATTAACAATGCAACTATGGTCAAAGGAAGTGGAAAAGAAATTTTTTGAAGACTCTTTTAAATTTGCTTCTCCCGAACAACTTTTTTATTTTTCTGATGATAAAAGATATTTAGCGTATTGGCCTAAAAATTACGAAGGAGCTAAATCAACCCTGCAAAGCCGTAATTCTCTAATTGGTAAATTTACTGAAAAATGGACAGCCGACCTAATTCGAGAGACTATTTCTGACAAAAAACTATTTGCAGTTCAAGGGGCAAAATGTGAAGAATTAGCTTTGACTGATATGTCTCCGGCAGATGTTGTTATTTCTCGGAATAAAAAAATAGAACAAAAACCTGAGGATATCTTGGCAATATTTGAAGTTAAAATGTCTATCGTATGGAACTGGGAACTAAAGAAAAAAAATCTAACTTGCTTAGGTGATTATAGTACTCATACGGGAAATCCGGGACTTCTAAGATCTGATTCAATGCTAAAGGGTATAGGCAAGAGCATTAATATCCGCGTTTCAAGCTTTAAAGCATCAAGAATTCCGATCATTATAATTGGTAATACTCCAATAACTCAAAGTTATTATGAAAAAGTTGATCACTTAAAGACTGCGGGTATAGTTCAAGGTTTTTGGTCTGTTAATCCTAGTCCGCTAGATGATAACGGAGAAAATATTAAAAGGACAAAAAAGGGTGGTTTTAATCGTCTTGATAAATTTGAAGAATTAAAGGAAACTATTAATTCCCTGTTATCTACAGAAATGAACTTTTTTTCAAGCATGAAAAGCAAAAAAGAACTTGGGCAGATTATAGAACTTTCAAATAAAGAATCTTCATACGAAAAAAAGGCTGAAAAATTTTTAGAACTTATCAAGGAGACTAAATAAATGGAAAATACTATTGTTCGCCGCAATGGTACAAAAACAAGCTCTTTTGGAACTCCTGGGAGAATTAACCATGATTCTTCAAAGTTTTACAACAGCAAACTTTATGCAGACAAGAGACCTGTTTTTGATGGGAACTTTGAAGAAAATGCTATACCATCTGAAAAAATAGATAAAATTTACTGTAAATCGAGTGAAATAATGAATGATATACCTGATAGTAGTATTCATCTGATGGTTACTTCACCACCATATAATGTGCAAAAAGAATATGACGAGGATTTATCCTTAAATGAGTATCGGAGTTTACTGAAAAAGGTTTTTAAAGAAACATATAATAAACTTGTTCCCGGTGGCAGAGCCTGTATTAATGTTGCAAATTTAGGAAGGAAACCTTATATACCACTTCATACCTATATTATTGAAGACATGCTAGATATCGGCTATTTGATGAGGGGGGAAATTATTTGGAATAAAGCCTCAAGCGCAAGTCCCTCAACAGCTTGGGGAAGTTGGAAGTCGGCAGCAAATCCAGTGCTGCGAGATATTCACGAATACATTTTGGTTTTTTCTAAAGAATCATTTTCACGAAAAAAGGATAAGAAGGAAGACACAATTCCAAAGGAAAAATTTATCGAATGGACCAAAAGTGTATGGACTTTTCCTGCTGTTTCTGCAAGGAGCATCGGGCATCCCGCCCCTTTCCCGGAAGAATTACCTCATAGATTGATACAAATGTACACTTTTAAAAATGATGTAGTATTGGACCCTTTTTGCGGAGCAGGAACGGCTTGCCTTGCCGCCTTAAAAGGTAGCAGACACTATATCGGGTATGATATTAAAAAGGAATATGTTGAATTGGCGAATCAAAGGATAAAGAAATATTTGAACCAAGTCGGTTTATTCGAATATAAAAATATTGGTTCTCATTCTTTTATTGCTGAAAAACGAACGAACAAGTATTCAACAAAATGCAAGTCTAATAAGACAAAAAAGAAAAAGATTCCATAACCATAAGCGACCTTGTGGTGCCCAGAAAAAAGAAAAGTTTTAATAAATTTACAAAAAAAGGCAGAGTTAATAAAACTACGTACCGAAACTAGAAGCGTTCCATAAACCGTGGAAAGAATTCAGGAGAAAGATATGCTCGAAGAAATAACAATCAAGATTTGGGATGAGTTTAATGATAAGATCAAATACATCAAAAATAAATATGGTTTCACTCCAGCCGGGGACTATCAAAATGAACACCTCGTATTTTACCGCGGCTTGGCAGATGGCAAATACAAGCTTTCAACCACACTAGAAAGATATTCTCCGAATAATCCCTGGAGTGTGTGCGAGTATGCAGGATTTTTACAAAGGTGCTCATCAGAAATTGAGTCATTTACGAAATTTAATTGGAATTTACCAAATGACAAAGAATGGAAAACCGAATACAATAAAGTTTTTACAACACGACATCCTGAATCAATCATCAAAATACCATTTCTCGAATTCTGGATATATATGCGTCACAACGGATTCCCATCCCCTTTACTTGACTGGAGTGCATCACCGTACGTAGCAGCCTTTTTTGCGTTTGAGGAACAAAAAGAGGCTGACTGCGTAGCAATATATGCTTATATTGAACCTCTACCAAATCCGGGAATAGAATTGGATAATAGTCCATCCAGTAGGCCACAAATTCGTATTATAGGGGGGCCTGATACTAGAACGCATGAGCGCCATTATCTACAGCAGGCATGGTATACTCTGGCTTATATCTACGACTCGCTAGAAAAGGAACATGTAATCTACGATTATGAACACTTTTTTAGGGAAGATGGAAGCGATAACTTCGTCAAAATAATCATCCCGCGGTCCCAGAGAATACCAGCATTGACGTATCTTTATGAACACAACATTAATCATTTCAGTTTAATGCATTCGGAAGAATCATTACTGAAATCTTTGGCATTTAAACATAGGAAGGAATAGCAGTCCGCCGAAGTGGCGGGTGGCATAAAGGGGAAAATAATGGGAAAACGAAAACCTTTGTTGGCAGGCAACTGGAAAATGTTTAAAACGATTCCTGAGGCTTTGGAATTGGTCAACGGTCTGAAAAAAAGTTGTTCAAGTGTTTCAGATAGAGAAATTTTGGTTTGCCCTCCGTTTACTTCGTTATACGCGGTTTCTCAAAACATAAAGGATTCAAATATAAAACTTGGTGCTCAAAATCTTTTCTGGGAAGCAAAAGGAGCTTTTACGGGAGAGATAGCTCCAAATATGCTGGTTGATGCTGGTTGTAAATACGTGATAATTGGGCATTCCGAACGAAGACAATATTTCGGCGAAACTGACGAATCTGTGAACAAAAAAATGAAATCAGCATTTTCTGCCGGGCTTATACCTATTGTATGTGTTGGAGAAAGTCTTTCTGAAAGAGAAAAAAACATTACAATGCAGGTTATAGAAAGACAAGTTAAAAACGGTTTGGCAGGATTAAATTCCGATCAGTCAAAAATATTGGTGATTGCCTATGAGCCTGTTTGGGCAATAGGTACAGGAAAAACGGCTACTCCCCAGCAGGCTGAGGAAGTGCATGCTTATATACGCAAACTGTACGGAAATATGTATGGAAACGAGGCGTCGGAAAGCATCAGAATTTTATACGGCGGTTCAATGAAGCCCGATAACATTTCCGAGCTTATGAAACAGCCAAATATTGACGGCGGACTTGTCGGCGGCGCAAGCTTAGAAATTGATTCATTCACCAAAATAATAAAATATGCATAAGTTTACCCCGTTAGAAATAGTTAGATTATAAGAAGAATCATCAACTAAAGATATTGTATATAAATTTTTCAATAATTAATATATTAACAGAAGTTAGGCTATTTCTAACGGGGTAAAATGGACAACGCTGAAAATAGAAAAATATTAGCAAATGTTTCAAATAGGCATGTGCATCTTAGTTCGTCTGACCTTGAAATACTTTTCGGCAAGGGATATAAGCTTACAAAACTGAAAGATTTAATGCAGCCCGGAGAACATTCTTGCCAAGAAACTGTAACAATTGTCGGGAAAAAAAGACAACTTGAAAATGTCAGAATTTTAGGGCCGGTTCGGAGCGCAACTCAGGTGGAAATTTCTGTAACCGACAGCATAAATCTGGGAATAGATGCCCCGCTAAGAATTTCCGGGAATATTGCCGGCTCAGCACCTCTAAAAATTATTGGACCTAAAGGCGAGATAGACTTAAAAGAAGGGTGCATAATTGCAAAACGGCATGTGCATATGACAACAACCGATGCAAAACGTTTAGGAGTAAGCAATAATCAGGTTATAAAGATAAAATGTCCGGGGGACCGGGGTCTTATTTTTGATAACGTTGTATCAAGAGTAAGCGACAAAATGTCATTGGAATGCCATTTAGATACTGACGAAGCAAATTCGGCAGGATTAAAAAACGGAGATTCTGTTTATATTTTGTAAAAAAATTATGAAAATTATATTTGGTTGTGATCACGCGGGGTACGCACACAAGGCTTTGATCTTGGATTTTTTGAAAAAGGAGAAATATTCCGTTTTGGATTTTGGATGCGACTGCGCGGAAAGCTGCGACTATACTCCTATAGCGAAAAAAGTTGCTGACGCTGTTTCCAAGGGAGATGCCGAAAGGGGAATACTCATTTGCGGCACCGGGGTAGGCATGTCTATAGCTGCAAACAAATTTAAAGGTGTTAGAGCAGCTTGTTGCTGGGCAGATGAAATAGCTTCCTTAATTTCAAAGCATAACATGGCAAATATTATTTGTTTGCCCGGCCGTTTTGCCGATACAAAAGACTTGATAAAGTGGATAAAAATCTGGATTGATACTCCTCACAGCACTGAAAAAAGGCATATAAATAGAATTCAACAAATCAGCGAAATTGAAAAAAACTGCTGCAAATGAGCATGATGATGCAGCATATTGACTGTTTCTAATGAAAAAAATACGTCCGCAGGATCTTGCTCATTTTATTGACTATACTCTTTTGAAGGCCGACGCTTCTCAGAACCAGATTAAGACCATATGTAAACAAGCGGATAAATTTGGTTTTAAATCAGTTTGTGTAAATCCGTGCTGGGTAAAATTCTGCGCGAAGCTTTTAAAAAATTCTCTGGTTAAAGTTTGCACTGTTATCGGTTTCCCGCTAGGAACTTCCGCAACGAAAGTAAAAGTTTTTGAAGCAAAGGAAGCCATTAAAGACGGGGCGGATGAATTAGACGCAGTTATTAATATCGGAAAAATCAAATCAAATGATTATGAATATGCGACCAAAGAAATCCGATATTTAAGGCGGATTTCCAAAGGAAAAATACTTAAAATTATTCTTGAAACCAGTTATCTCAACAGAAACGAAATAATGAAATTATGCAAAATCACCAAAAAAGCCGGGGTTGATTTTGTAAAAACATCAACAGGATTTTCTTCAAAAGGAGCAAGCATAAAAGCAGTAAAACTGATGAAAAAAACCGTAGGTAATTATCCCGGAATAAAAGCTTCGGGCGGAATTGCCAAATATTGTGAAGCGATAAAAATGATTTTGGCCGGGGCAACTAGAATAGGGACATCCCGAGCAATTCAGATTATATCAGGGAAATAAATTTTGAGGGTTGAAAAATGGCACATAAAAAATGGTATTTAGCGCATTCCCCGTCTGAAAAAGACGAAAAGAGGTGGCTTTTAAAAATTTCTTTGAATGAAGACGAGTTTGATGACCTTTTAAAAGAAATTCCTTTAAGTATTGGCGGACCGTTTCTTTCGGAGGATGAAGATTATACCTATACTGTTTATCTTTACGGAGTGGAAGACGACCTTCTTGAAAAGATAGAAACCCTTCTTAAAACCAGGTTTGGCGAGGGAAAATTGGTAAAAACTGAGCAAAAAGAGGATATTTCCGGACAAAAAGAGACCCAAGAAGAAGGGGTCTCTGCTGAGGGCATTATTTCAGAAGACTCATCGGAAACTAATAAAGAAACTCCTGAAGAAACTCAAGAAATACCGGAAAAGAAAACCGAACCTGCCAAAACTACCGAAAAAAAAGCGATAAAACGCTCGGGCCCTTTTGCGGAAAATTCGCTGAGGCTTAATCCCCTTTACACATTTGAACAGTTTGTTATAGGCCCTAATTCCAGGTTTACAGCGGCGGCAGCAAGAGCGGTTTCTGACGGGCCTGGTAAAGTTTATAATCCTTTTTTTATTTATGGAGGGGTTGGCCTTGGAAAAACGCATTTGATGCAGGCAGTCGGGCATTATGTGCTTCAAAATAGCGAAGACTATACGATAATGTATGTGACGGCCGAAAAATTTATGAGCGAAGTTATTGAAGGAATACGAACGGGCAAACTTCAAGAAATGCGGGAAAACTATAAAAATATAGATTCGTTTCTGGTGGATGACGTTCAGTTTTTGTCTGAATCCGAATCTACCCAAGAAGAGTTTTTCCATGTATTTAATTCCCTGCATCAAGCGGGAAAACAGATTATTCTTACATCGGACCGCCATCCTAAAAAGCTTAATACACTTGAAGACAGGCTTAGGAGCCGGTTTGAATGGGGACTTATAGCGGATATAAAGCCTCCCAGCCTTGAAACCCGTCTAGCTATATTGAAAAAGAAAATGATACTAAACAACATTGATCTTGACGACAATATACTTTATTACATTGCCTCAACTCTAAAATCTAATGTTCGTGAACTTGAGGGTTTCTTAAAAAGAATCAGCGCCTACGCTTCTTTAATACAGCAGGCAATAACATTAGATATTGTTAAAAGCCTTATGTCAGATATGGTTTCTCCGGAAGCTCAGGAACAAGCTCAAATTTCTTCTGAAGAAACTGAATCTGCCACGGAAACTAAACCTGAAAGTCCGGTACCGCCGCCTCAAGAACCTTTTAAACCAAATGTACCCCCTTATATACCTCCCAGACCAGGAATTCCTATAAGAGATAGAGGAAAAGCGTTTGGCGAAAAGGCAAGTAAAACGACTTCTTTTTACACTCCTGAAACCGAAGTTGTGGTTGATACGGTAAAAGCGGCATTTTTCTATCCTGAAGGAAAGATGAAAGAACTTCTGACCGTGAAAGAGCAATTTAATTCTATTATTCGGAAACATAAACTAAAATTCAAACTTGAAAGCGCTTTTGAACAAACTTATACTTTCGGTCCAAAGATGAAATATGCTTTTTTTGCTGAAACCTGCAAAATAAAAAAAATCGATATAGCCGTTGTTTTGGGTCCTCCGACAGCTTCTGTTTCCGAAGCGGGGGAATTCGGCGATTTGCTTATGACTTTGCTGAACGGAGAAAAAATCGCGCTTCAGCTGATTCAATGGGAAGATTTGACCAAAGATTCCAGATATCTGCATTTAGCATTAGATATTACATTGGTGCGGAAAAGAGGATGAGCATTTTATCGTTTTATCGATAAAAATTAAACCTCGTATTTAGTACGGGGTTATTTTGTTGTTTTTGACTGCAAATAAATGAGATATTTTTCTAAAAATATTATTGTTTTTTTTGTAATTTTTCTATGCATTACCGCTGTTTTCTTTTTCAGCGGCAATTTTTTCCTTAAACTTGTTCTTAAGAAACATTTTGAATACGTAGTCTATCCTGTAGTTACGGATTTAGCAAGTTTAATGAAAGAAGAAAAACCTAAAAATGAAATAAGAGGTATTGCAAATAAATTTTTTATAAGAAACCGGGTAAATTCTGTTCTAGTAATCAATTCAAAAGGCGAAAAGCTCTCTGAACTAAGGAAATTTGCGCCGGATGAACTCCTTGAATTTATAACGGTCAAATTTCAAATTAAAACTGCCGACTCAATAATCGGATGGTTTGAAATTGGGCCGGGATACGAGCATATCTTAAGGGTTCTGACCGGCGGAAAAAATCTTTATTTTACTTTAGGTTTTTTTATCCTATGGGCTATTCTTATATCCTATATTCCGTACCTGTATTTTCGTAAAAGTCTAATCGGATTTATTTCAAAGTTTACTGACTTTTTTGAAAATACAGATAATAAAGAAATTGCAAACTTCAAATTTAAAGTTACCAGCGCCCGCTGGAAAACTCTTTCCGCTAAACTTAATTCAATAAAAGAAAAATACGCAAATACAAACGCGCTGCTTAATTTGCTTTTTTCCATTTCAAAAACGCTTAAATCTAATACCGAGCTAAATGAAATATTCAACAGAGTCATAGGACTTATCACAGGCAAATTCGAAGGTGTTTCATGTGCAATTGTAACGCTTGGAGATGACGGGTTTTTCAAAATACGCGCGCAAAGCGGCTTTTTTACTGATTTTTTAGATAGTATAAAGCTGAAAGAAAATGAAGGTTTTATCGGAAAGGCTTTTTCAAGCAGAGAAACAATAATTTTTAACGACATCAAAGAATGTGATTCTAAATATGTAAAAGACGCTATGGGTGAAGAAGGCATAGAATCTTTTGTATATATTCCAATAATCGGCGAAGGCAGGTGTCTCGGTATTTTGAATGTCTCAAACAAAGAAAAAGGATATTTTACAAAAGAAAAAATGGAAATATTTTCCACATTTTCCGAATATTTGTTTACCGCGCTTCAGAATTTTGAGCTTTTTAACAAGATCAATACTTTGAACCGGCGGCTTGAAATGGAAATCTCTATTGTTACAAAAGAACTTCTTAATACCAATTCGCGCTTGATAAATAAAGCAAACAATATGAAAGCCCTTTCCGATATAGTAATTCTTGCTGCTGTTACCAGCGATATTAAAGATATATTTGCAATGGTTAGCGAGAAAGTGAAAAGCATGCTGTCTGTGGAGTACGCCGGTTTTTTCTTGTATCAAGAACAAACGGAAAGTTTAATGCCTTCCATTCCTTTTTTCGGCATTAGTGACGAAAAAATAGCGCGAAGCTTAAAAATAAATGAATTTGATATCATGGATTCAACAATCAAAGAAGGGAAAAGTTATATGTCGAACAATCCTTCCCAGTCCAATAATTCGCTTAGTTTTCTTAATGGAATTATAAACTTAAACTCAATAATTCTTACACCCTTGATTAATCCATCCCAAAAACCCCTTGGGATTTTTGCGGTTGGAAATAAAATCGGGGGAAGCTTTATTCAGGAAGATGTAAGCCTAATGGAGCTTCTTGCCGACAGAATAGCCGGTTCTGTTGAAAGCATAAAATTAAACAAGGAACTTGCAAATACTGTGCATGATCTAACGGTATTTAAAGATATTTCCAGCACGATATCCAGCGAACCGGTTTCTTTAAAAATATTTGAAAAAGTTATTACAACGATAAAAAAGGCTTTTGAAGCTGATTTGACCCAGCTTTTAATGTACGATGAAAAAAATAAAAAATTCATACCTCAAGATATTTATTTTGATAAAAATAACTTGAATATATTGCACGGAATATCAGTTGATGATGAAAACAGCATAATCTTAAAAACATTTCTTTCGGGAGAAGCTTTTTTAAGCAAAAATACTCAAGAGGACGCCCGCATAAAAAAGCAGGAAAATTTGTTTCAGGGGATGAATTCATTAATAATTGTGCCTCTAAAAGCGGAAAGCGGAACGATTGGAATTTTCATTATAGGAAAGAAGGAAGGGAATTATTATAATGTGGATAGTCTAAAACTTGCTGACCTCGTTCTTACTCAGGCCGCGGTAATTATTGATAATGCAAACCTCTACGATTCCATAAAAAAAGCTTATGGCGAGCTTGAGAGGCTTAACCAGGCTAAAAACGAATTCATTGCAATGATTTCAAATGATATAAGCGTTCCCCTGCTTGCCACAGAAGGCTTTGTTAAAACTGTTTTGAGCGGAAGAGCAGGAGTAATTAATCCACAACAGGAAAAATTTCTAAAAATATCTTATCAGTCTATGGAAAAGCTGGGAATGCTTGTAACAAATTTTATTGAGATCACAAAATTTGAATCAGGGCAATCTAAACTGAATTTAAAGCCGATAAAAATAAACGAAATAATAGAAAAAGCCAGAGAAACATTTTATTCCGAAGTTGAACCGAAAAGGCTTGATTTAAGATTAAATATTCCGGCTTCTTTGCCCGCAATTTCTGCTGATAAAGATGAAGTTATTAAGATATTTAGTAATCTTTTGCTTAATTGTTCCAAGCTTGCCCTTGACGGAGGGATAGTGGAAATTTCCGGTTCCGTTCAGGGAGAAAATGTTTTATTCGGGATTTCCAGCAACGGGATAGGCATTCCCAAAAGCGAGCATTACAGGATATTTGACAAATTTTATCCGAACGATTCAATTTTATCCAGGCTGGTGCCGGTTAGCCTTGCGCTCTGCAAGGTGTTGATTGAGCTTCATAAAGGAAACTTTTGGGTTGAAAGCGATACCGGCAGGGGTTCAAAATTTTTGTTTACAATTCCGTCATATAACGAAGTTGCCTAAATCTTTAAAGAAAGATAATTGTTTACCTTGTATGTTATAAAAAAGTAAGACGAACCCAGCATAATTCGTTGAGGCATGCCCGCCTCGCCCATAAGGGCGGAGCGAGGCCACGACAATTGAAGCGGGTCCGCCTCGTCCGCTCTAAATGAGCTGGACGGGCGAGACGTCGCCCCGATAAATCGGGGCGCGGAGGAACAATGGATTTAGAAAAACTGAAAAATATTGCAAAAAAGGTTAGGCGGGACATAATAACTATGCTAACCGAAGCCGGTTCCGGACATCCGGGAGGAAGCCTTTCATCTGTTGAGCTTGTTGTGGCTCTATATTTCGGAGTTATGAAATTTGATCCTAAAAATCCTTTAGATCCCGAAAGAGATTATTTTATTTTGTCAAAAGGGCATGTCTGCCCGGTTTTATATTCTGTGCTTGCGCAATTGGAGTGTTTAAAATCGGACGAGCTTTGTTCTCTGCGCAAAATCGGTAGCCGTCTTCAGGGCCATCCTGCAAAAGATAAAATGCTGCCGGGGGTAGAGGTATCAACCGGCTCTTTAGGATACGGACTATCTATCGGGGCAGGCATAGCTTTGGGGCTTAAAGCCGAGAAAAAAAATAACAGAGTTTTTGTTCTTATGGGTGACGGCGAGCAGCAGGAAGGGTCTATCTGGGAAGCGGTTATGGCGGCGGGAGACCGTAATCTTGACAATCTCTGCGGGATAATTGACAGCAATAAACTTCAAATAGACGGAAAAGTTGAAGACATAATGAGCATTGAACCATTGGCAGAAAAATACAGGGCGTTTAAATGGAATGTGATAGAAATTGACGGGCATAATTTTAAAGAGATTTTTAAAGCTTATGACAAAGCTTTAAAAACGAAAGGAAAACCTACATTGATAATTGCGAACACAATAAAAGGCAAAGGCGTGTCTTTTATGGAAAATATTGTTGACTGGCACGGGAAAGCGCCTTCAAAAGAACTTATGGAAAAAGCATTAAATGAGATCAGCATTTAAAATCGGAGGAATAATAAATGGTTGAAGTTTACGGCAAAAAGGCAACTCGTTACGGTTTCGGCGAAGCCCTCGTTGAGCTTGGAAAAGAAAATCCGAAAATATTTGTTTTAGGTGCGGATACAGCAGGGTCCGTGGCAATAAATACTTTTCAGGAAGCTTTTCCGGAAAGGTTTATTAATGTCGGCGTGGCTGAACAAAATCTTTTAGGCATGGCGGCTGGCCTTGCAGTAAGGGGATGGATACCTTTTGCGGTAACTTACGGTGTTTTTGCTTCAGGCAGGCCTTGGGAACAGATAAGAACAACAATCTGCTATTCAAATCTTAACGTAAAAATTGGCGGTTCACACTCAGGAATTATGGTGGGCCCCGACGGCCCTACGCATCAGGCGCTTGAAGAAATTTCTATAATGCGTTGCCTGCCGAGGATGACGGTAATCGTTCCGTGCGATTTGAATGAAACAAAAAAAGCTACTTTTGAAGCCGCAAAAATTTCAGGCCCTGTCTATATCAGGTTTGGAAGAGAGGCGGTTCCAATCATTACTAAGGAGAGCGCGCCGTTTAAAATTGGCCGGGCAGAAACCTTGAAAGAAGGCACTGATGTCGCTATTTTGGCTTGCGGTACTCTTGTTTACGAATCTCTTATGGCGGCGGAATTACTTGCTAAAAAAGGAATTTCTGTAGGGGTAATAAATATCCATACTGTAAAGCCCATCGATGAATCAGCCATAATTAAAGCGGCAAAGGAATGCGGCGCGATAGTAACGGCTGAAGAACACCAGGTTTTGGGTGGTTTCGGGTCGGCGGTGGCCGAAGTATTAGTTAAAAATAATCCGGTTCCGGTTGAAATGATAGGAATTCAAGATACTTTTGGAGAATCCGGAAGTCCTTCAGAGCTTATGAGCCATTTTCATCTTAAAGATGTTGATATAGCCAATGCGGCAGAAAAAGTAATAAAAAGAAAAAGATAGGTTGGATTATAAAAGGCTAATGATCAATAGAGTAATCTTAGTGGTCTTGGACAGCGTGGGAGCCGGAGCATTGCCGGACGCAGAAAAATATGGCGATACCGGTGCCGATACGCTTGGCCATATTTTCAGCAACATGGGAAAAGATTACTCTTTACCGAACATGGCAAACCTCGGTTTATACAATATTATTTCTTCAAGTCTGACAAAACCAGAAGTTCTTTCAGGATCGTACGGAAAAATGGCTTGTTTGTCTCCCGGGAAAGATACTACAGTGGGGCATTGGGAAATAGCGGGAATAATCTTAGATAAACCGTTTCCTACATATCCCAACGGATTTCCTAAAGAGTTAATAAAAACATTTGAAAAAAAGATCGGTACTAAAACTCTAGGGAATTTTGCCGCTTCGGGAACTGAAATTATCAAGCAATTGGGCGAAAAACACATCAAAAGCGGTTATCCCATCATTTATACTTCGGCTGATTCAGTTTTTCAAATAGCTGCGCATGAAAAATATTTCGGATTAGAAAAACTGTATTCAATATGTAAAATCGCCCGAAAAATGCTTACGGGCGATCATAATGTCAGCAGGGTAATTGCGAGGCCTTTCATAGGCGAACCCGGCAGTTTTGTTCGGACTGAAAACCGCAAGGATTTTTCATTGCCTCCTGTAAAAAAGACGATACTTGATAAAGTTAAAGAAAACGGCGGAAGCGTAGTTGCAATAGGAAAAATCAAAGATATTTTTAACGGACAGGGTATTACGCAGTCAATGCTGGCTCGAAATAATAGTGAAGGAATGGCAATGACAATGGATGCCGTTTCTCAAAATATCCGGCCTCTTCCTGATTCAAAGTCTCTTGTATTTACAAATCTATTGGATTTCGATATGTTGTGGGGGCACAGACGGGATGTAAAATCGTACGCGCGCGGGCTGGAAGAATTTGATAAGTTTTTGCCGTCCTTAATTGAAAAAATGAAACAGGAAGATCTTTTGATAATAACGGCAGATCACGGCTGCGATCCTACATACACAGTCCATACAGATCATACAAGGGAGTATGTGCCTCTCATGATTTATGGGAAAAAAATTAAGAGCGGGATAAACCTCGGGGCGCGTGCCTCCATGTCTGACATTGCGCAAACTATAGCGGATATATTCAGTTTTAATCAGATGGAAAACGGTAAAAGCTTTAAAAATCTTTTGTTATCATAATCTTTAAGAAAATATTAATTATGGAAAACTTACAGACAAAGTTAGAAAACACAAGATATTTTATCAAGCAAAAAACAAATATAAGCCCTAAAATCGGCATTATTCTCGGTTCAGGCTTAAGCAATACGGCAAAAAAAATTGATGTTGATGCTGAATTCAGTTATTCTTCATTGCCCAATTTTTTACCTTCTAAAGTGGAAGGGCATATCGGACAGCTTCTTTTGGGCAGATATAAGCAAAATGAGATTGCCGTTTTAAACGGGCGGAATCATTATTACGAAGGTTATTCGTTTGATGAAATATGTTATCCCGTACGTCTTTTAAAAATGCTGGGCGTTGAATATCTTTTAATCACTTCCGCAGTAGGAAGTATGAAGAAAAATATTAAAAAGGGAGATCTTGTTATTATCAAAGATCATATAAATTTTATGGGTGAAAACGTATTGAGATCTTCATTTGAAGAAGAATCTATTATAAAATTTTTAGATTTAACTGATTGCTATGACAATGATCTTAATGCGAAAGCAAAAAGTCTGGCAAAGATAAAAAATATAAGTGTAAAAGAAGGCACTTATTTTGCCGTAAGCGGGCCTACATACGAAACTCCGGCTGAGGTCAAAGCATTTTCTAAACTGGGAGGGGACGTTATAGGTATGTCAGTGGTTCCCGAAGCCGTGATTGCCAAGAAACTTAATATAAAGGTTTGTGCCATATCATATGTTTCAAACTATGCTGCCGGCCTTCAAAATACTGCAATAACGCATTCAGAGGTTTTAAAAAATGCCCAAAATGCGGCCGGCAAAATATCAGATATTATTTTTGGTTTGGTTGATTGTATTTACCCCGTTAGAAACAGCCGAACGTTAATAAAAAGTGATGAATAGGAAAATACAATGAATATAGCTTTTCGTAGTTTTGGAAGTTTACGATAGTTTTACTGTTTCGGATGGGATTCACCCCGTTAGAAACAGCCAAACGTTAGGAAAAAGTGATGAATAGAGAAATACAATGAATATAGCTTTTCGTAGTTTTGGAAGTTTACGATAGTTTTACTGTTTCTAACGGGGTAAAATGCTGATTTCAGATATCTTACATAAAAAACGCAATTCTCAAAAACTTACCTTTGAAGAAATAAAATATGTAATATCTTCCTACACTGCCGGAAAAATACCTGATTATCAGATGTCGGCTTTTCTTATGGCTGCTTTTATTAATGGTTTTACATCTGTGGAAACCGGTTTTTTAACAAAAGCGATGCTTGAGTCCGGCGAAACAATGGATTTATCCGGCATTGAAGGAGTAAAAATTGATAAGCATTCAACAGGGGGGGTCGGCGACGGAACGTCTTTGGTTATTGCTCCGTTGGCGGCTTCCTGCGGCGTGATTGTCCCGATGATGTCCGGGAGATCTTTAGGCCATACCGGGGGAACTTTAGATAAACTGGAATCAATCCCGGGGTTCCGGGTAAATCTATCAAAAGAAGAATTTATTCATCAGTTAAAAAAAATTGGTGTTGCCATGGCCGGACAAACAGATAAAATTGCCCCGGCTGACAAAAAAATGTATGCGCTGAGAGATGTAACCGCCACTGTTGATTCTATACCGTTAATCGCATCAAGCATAATGTCTAAAAAACTGGCCGAAGGCTGTGACGGCCTTGTTTTAGATGTAAAAACCGGCTCAGGCGCTTTTATGAAAGAAAAAACGATGGCTAAAAGATTGGCGAAAGAAATGATCGGCATTTCAAAAAGCTTCGGGAAAAAAGCAATAGCTCTCATTACCGATATGAACCAGCCGTTGGGATATGCGGTTGGCAACTCCCTTGAAGTAAAACAGGCAATTGATATAATGAAAGGCGAGGGTCCAAAAGACTTAGTTAATCTCATCATAGAAATTTCAAGCCGAATGCTTTTTATTGCCGGCGAAAAAAATACAAAAAAATCAAAAACATTGCTTGAGAATAATCTTAAAAACGGCAAGGCTTTAATGAAATTCAAAGAAATAATAGAATATCAGAGTGGAGATACCGGTGCAGTTGATAATCCTGAAAAAATACTTCCCAAAGCGCAAAAAACTCTTGAAATACTGTCCGTTGAAGAAGGTTTTGTGGAGTATGCAGACACTAAACTTGTTGGCGATGCAGCGAATCTATTAGGCGCGGGGAGGCTGACCAAAGAAGACACCATTAATCACGGTGCAGGTATAGTGTTAAAGAAAAAGCAAGGAGAACGGATTAGCAGAAAGGAACCTTTGGCAACTTTCTGTTTTGATAATGGAGCAAGTATTGAAGAGGCAAAACTGAAATTTACTGAGTCTATAAAAATAACAAAAACAACACCAAAAAAACTGTCCTTAATTTATGAGAAGTTAGAGACTTTATGAATAACTTAAACTGGATATTGCAGTCTCCTAATAATAATATTGTTGGCGAAATTTCTCATACGCTTAATATTTCATTGGCTTGCGCAAAGATCTTGGCAAATAGAGGGATTAAATCGGTAGATGAAGCAAAAATATTTCTTTTTCCTGAAATAGAAAATCTCAATAATCCGTTTCTTTTGCCTGATATGGATAAAGCGGTTTCAAGGATAAGGACTGCTATAGACAAAAAAGAGAAAATTCTGGTTTACGGTGACAGCGATGTGGACGGGGTTACGTCTGTCTACATACTTTATACGACTATCAAGTCTTTAGGCGGGGATGTATATTGGTATATTCCCAAAGACGAAGGTTACGGTCTTAAAAAAGAAATAATTGAAGAATATGCAAAAGAAAATACCGGTCTAATTATTACCGTTGACTGCGGCATATCTTCTTTTGATGAAATTTCTTATGCCAAAAATTTGAAAGTTGATACGATTGTCTGCGATCATCATGAAGTCCATCCTTCCGGCATTCCGAATGCTTATGCGGTAATAGATCCCAAAAGAGCGGATTCCAAATATCCTTTTCCCGGGCTTGCGGGATGTTCAGTTTCCTTTAAACTTTCCGAGGCGGTAATGTATTCTTTCGGGAAATATTACAATAAGGATCTTATCTTTATCGATGCAGATCACGAAAAGATATCTTTAATAAAATCAAGAAACCACACAATCACTGAAAGGCTTATTGAAAAAATCGGACTTCCTTTATTCAGGAATGAAGCATTTAAAAAGGCATTAGGATTCATCGGCTCAGGTTTGATAGTTGCATGTGATGCGGATAAAGAAAAAGAATTAATAAAAAATATTTTTGGCGTAATGTTTGAAAATGAATTCGTCGAATTAAAGGAGCTAGAAGAAAAATATTTGAATAGCAGATCCGGATCACTAGATAGTATTTCAGAATCGTTAAAAATAGTTTTAAAGGGAAACGACGAATTTAATAAGCCAAGATTAAAATATGAAATATTCTTAAGATTGGACCGGCTTGATGATTTAAGGATGAAATATTTCAGGGAAAATTATCTGGATGTCATGGCTTTAGGCACTATTGCAGACCTAGTGCCTCTTATTGATGAAAATAGGACCATTGTAAAGCACGGATTAAGGAACATTTTGCATTCAAAGAAAAAGGGTATTCAGGCATTAATAGAAAAATGCGCCAGAAAGACCGAAGAACATATTTCCGCAAAATCGGTTTCCTGGGACATAACTCCAGTGCTGAATGCTGCCGGCAGGATGGGAAAAGCTTATCTTTCTTTAGAGCTGCTTTTAGCGGATAGCGATCAAAAAGCTAAAAAATTGCTTGATGAAATATTGAAGCTGAATTCTGAAAGAAAAAATCTTCAGGCAGAAAATTCAGAAAGATTAATGGAATCTTTGCTTAATCAATGCAATCCGGATGAGGATGCTATCTTAATAGTCAAAGAAGAAAATCTTGGGCAGGGTATTCTCGGTTTGATCGCATCGCTAATAGTGCAAAAATACGGAAAACCTGCAGTTGTAATACTGGTTAACAAAGAAGAATCGGTGGGTTCCTGCCGTTCAATTCCAGGATTTGACATTGTCTCTGCTCTGGGCAAGTTGTCGGATATCCTTATAAGATACGGCGGCCATAGCCAAGCAGCGGGATTTAGCGTTAAAACAGAAAAAATAGATGAGTTTACCAGCGGCTTTAGAAAGGTAGTCAAAGAAAGTTTAGAGAAAAATGTATTGCCTCAGCTTGCAATTGATTCTGAACTTGAACCGGAAAATATCAGTTTTAATTTTTTGGACGAATTATCCTGTCTGGAACCATTCGGTGCCGGCAATCCTCATCCCGTTTTCAGCATATCGGATATGAATATATCCGAGCATTCAAAAGTCGGCAGTAACGGAAACCACCTAAAACTTAAAATGGGCAACAAAAAAATGTCTCAGATAGACGCTATCGGATGGAATCTCGGGCATTTAACGCAGGAGCTTAACAAGTTCGGTATTATTGATATTGCTTTTAATCTTGAAATAAATAACTGGCAGGACAAAAAAAAGCTGCAGATGAAAATATTAGATATTAAACCAAGCGTCACCGTATAATTTAGGAGGATCTGATGGCGAGGGAATTAGGGCCTGTAAAAATAGCGGTAATTGGTGGAAGCGGTCTTTACGAGATCGAAGGAACAGAAAATCTTGAAGATATAAAAGTCAGTACTCCGTTTGGCGAACCATCAGATATAATCAAAGTGGGAACTATTTCGGGTGTCAGGTGCGCTTTTCTTCCCAGGCACGGCGTCGGACACAGGATATTGCCTACTGAAGTTAATTCCAGGGCCAATATTTACGCTTTAAAATCTATCGGGGTAGAACAGATAATTTCTATATCTGCCTGCGGTTCTTTAAGAGAAGATGTTAAACCGAGAGATCTATTGATCCCGGACCAGATTTATGACAGGACGAAATCCCGCCCTTCAACTTTTTTTGGGGAAGGAATAGTAGGGCATATTGCATTTGCAAATCCTTTCTGCAACGAAACCAGAGATGCCGTTCACAAGGCAGTAATGGAACTGGGGATAAAACATCATTTCGGCGGAACATATATATGCATGGAGGGCCCGCAGTTTTCCACAAAGGCCGAATCAGAAGTAAACCGCAGGATGGGTTTCAGTGTTGTTGGAATGACGGCTCTTCCTGAAGCAAAACTCGCCCGCGAAGCTGAGATATGTTATGTAACGGTTGGCCTAGTAACCGATTATGATGTCTGGAAAGAAGGGGAAGAGGTAACAATAGAAACAGTAATCAGTAATTTATCAGCCAATGTTTCTAACAGCAAAAAACTCATAAAATATCTTTTACCTAAATTAGCGGAAAGAAAAAGGGAATGTGAGTGTTCAAAAGCGCTTAAAAACGCAATTTTTACAAATCCCGATAAGATAAACAGAAAAACTTTGGGAAAAATAAAATTGATTGTCGGGAAATACATTAAATGACGGCAGGGATAAGTGGTAAGGGATAAGTGATAAGTTAACAACATGGTATTTTTAAGCCTTTAACTTAATCCTTACCACTTACCCCTTATCACTGTTTTTGGGAGGTCTCGTGAGCATCTTAGTAGTCGGTTCGGTTGCGCTTGATTCAGTAAAAACTCCTTTTGGCGAAGTAAAACAAGCTTTAGGCGGATCAGGAACTTATTTTTCAATTTCAGCTTCTTATTTTACTAAAGTAAATCTAGTGGCCGTTGTCGGAAAAGATTTTCCTGAACAACATATCAAGTTACTTCAAAAGCATAAAGTTAATACGGAAGGCCTTAAAAAAGTTTCAGGCAAAACATTTCGATGGAAAGGAGAATATACTTACGACTTAAACAGGGCAATTACCTTAGATACTCAGCTTAATGTATTTGCTCATTTTAGGCCCGAAATACCCAGAAACTATAGAAAAAGTGAATTTGTTTTTTTGGGAAATATTGATCCCGAGCTTCAGTTAGAGGTTTTAAAACAGGTTGAAAAACCAAAGCTTGTTGCCTGCGATACGATGAATTTCTGGATAGAGCGCAAAAGAAAAGCATTAATAAAAGTTTTAAAATATGTGGATATACTGATTATAAATGAGGCTGAAGCTCGGCAACTCGCATCAGAAAATAATCTCGTAAAAGCAGCGCGTATAATTTCCTCATTCGGACCTAAGTCTCTCGTAGTAAAACGAGGGGAATACGGCGCTCTGTTTTTCAATCACAAACAGATATTTTCTGCTCCTGCCTATCCTCTTGAAATAATTTTTGATCCTACGGGGGCCGGGGATTCTTTTGCCGGCGGTTTTATGGGTTACATTGCGGGCTGCAAAAATCCCAGTGACGTAAATATGAGAAGAGCAATCGTTTTCGGCAGTGTTATGGCTTCGTTTAATGTGGAAGATTTCAGTCTTAACAGGCTAAAATCATTAAATAAATCCCAGATCATGAAAAGATTTCAGAATTTTAAAGAATTGACACATTTTGAAGTTCTGCAATAAACCCCGTTAGAAATTGTTGGTTGAAACGTTGATTCAAGCAGGGCTTAACCGTATGTCTAAGCCAGCTAAAATTTCTAACGGGGTAAACTAATGACGGGATAAAAAGGCGGCGGCAATGAAAAATATTTATAAGAAATTGGTTGATGCGGCAAAGAACGCAATGAAAAAATCCTATTCGCCGTACTCAAGGTTTAGGGTCGGGGCGGCTTTAATGATCAATGAAAATAAAATATACACCGGAACCAATATTGAAAACGCATCCTATGGGCTGGCCATATGCGCCGAAAGAGTTGCTATTTTTAAAGCTTTGAGCGAGGGCGAAAAAAAATTCAAGGCAATTGCTGTAATCCCAGACTCTAAAGATTTTTGTTATCCGTGCGGGGCTTGCCTGCAAGTAATGTCCGAATTTAACAAAGATATTGACATTATTTTGGGAAACAACAGGGCTAAATTTAAAATGATAAAATTGCCGCAACTATTGCCTAATTCCTTCAAATTAAATAAACGAAAAAATAATTAAAATGAATAGAGCTAAATTTGTTTTTATTTTGTTAACAACAAATATCCTTATTATGTCTCCTGTTTTTGCCTGGCAGAAAATCAAAATGGTTTCCGGCGACAAACAGACAGGTGTTGCCGGCAGTGTGCTGAAAAAGGATTTTGTTGTTCAGGTGCTTTCTGAAAACGATAAGCCCGTTTCGGGTGTTCCTGTAATTTTTTCTATAGTCAATGAAGCCGGAGAATCTCCTTCCGAGAAACTTTCAAAGGAAGAATCTTTTTTAAGCAGTCCGGTTTCTATTACTGATTCTCAAGGATATGCTTCAAACAGGCTTAATCTGGGCCGAAAGAGCAAAGGAAACATCATTATAACAGCTGCCACAAGAGATTCTCTCGGAGATCCGGCGATATTTACGGTAGCTTCTCGTTCCAAAATGTGGATATTGATTCTGTTCCTAGGGATAGTCGGAGGGCTTGGAATATTTCTTTTTGGAATGTTTTATCTAAACGATGCCCTTCAAAAAATCAGCGGGCCGAATTTAAGGAACATTTTAATTAAACTTACCAAATCGCCCTGGAAAGGGATTGGCACCGGTTTTTTTGTGACATTATTTAATCAATCCAGTTCAGCTACTACGTTTCTTGAGGTGAGCTTGGTTAGCGCCGGAGTAATGACATTTTATCAAAGTATAGCGGTCACTATGGGGGCAGAGATTGGCTCAACAATAACAGCCCAGCTGATTGCCTTTAAAATATCAGAATTTTCCGTTATTTTAGCCGGGGTCGGATTCTATATATCTTTTTTCTCCAGGAATAAGAAATGGAAAAAAATAGGAAATGCAGTTTTGGGATTTGGAATTTTGTTTCTGGGAATGAAGATTATGGCTGACTCAATGCTTCCTGTTGGACAAAATGATGCTTTTATAGAAATTATGAAAAAAGTGGAAAATCCTCTTATCGGAATTTTGATAGGTTTTGTCTTTACGATTATTATACATTCAAGCGGCGCTACTGCAGGTATTGTAATCGCTATGGCAATAGCGGGAGTAATTACGCTTAATCAGGCCATTCCGATTAATTTGGGAGCACAGGCGGGAACTTGCATAACGGCTTTATTAAGTTCTATCGGAAGAAGCCGGGAAGGTAAAAGGGTAGCTATATGGCATGTTATTCATCAGATGGCGGGGTTAATTTTAGTTTATCCTTTTTTAACAGTAATTGTTTATAAAGGAGAACCTGCCTGGATTTATTTCGTAAAACAATTCACTCAAAATGTTTTTCTGACATCTGACACGGCAAGGCAAATTGCTATGGGGCATACTATGCTTTCCGTATTTAATGCTGTTATTTTCCTGCCCATTTTACCGTTGGTAAACAAAACTTTATTGACGATTTTTCCTTCCGCAGAAAAAGAAAAAGCTTTCGGGCCAATTTATATAGATGAAGGGCTTTTGGAAAATCCTTCCTTAGCTCTTGGACAGGCCAAAAAAGAAATAGTCAGAGAAGGAAAAATTTCCAGTGAAATGTACGCGGAATCCTTGAAAGTATTTGAAACGCTGGACGTAAATTTAAGCGAGACAGTTTCTTTGAAGGATTTTAAGGTTGATATACTCAGAAATTCCATTGTGCAATATCTTGCAAAAATAGGGCAGAATACTGTTTTGAATGAAGAACAATCTTTAAAAGAGACACAGCTTCTATATATTACTGCTGATTTTGAAGCAATCGGAGATATTATTGATAAAAATATTATGCCCTTGGCGCGAAAGAAAATAAAGAATGAGCTTTGGTTTTCAGATGAAGGTTGGAAAGACATAGTGGAACTGCATTCAAGAGTTTTAAAAAATTTTGAAGCGGTGATCGGTGCTTTAGATCAGAATGATTTGGAAAATGCAAAGATTATTAGTGAAGCAAAAGCTGAAATTAACGGCTTTTCGGCAGAACTGCGTAAAAGGCATATTGACAGAATAAATGCGGGTTTAAAGGAGTCGCTTGAAACATCCAGCGTCCATCTGGACCTGATTGACCAATTCAAAAGGATAAATTCTTATATTTCAGATATCTCTACGACTCTTTTGGGGAGAATATGAGAAACAGCTTTCAGCTATCAGTCGTCAGCTCTCAGTTAAGAATGTATTACTTTGATAATCTGTTTACAAAACAGGGAAAAATCGCGGGGCTTTCCCGCCCCTGCACCCCTGGATTACTTTTCTTTACTTGCCTAAAGAAAAGTAGTCAAAAGAAATGCACCCCGTGAGCCATTCGCTCACATTTCTCAGGCGGTTTTTCAACTCGCCCCCTCGGCTTCTGCCAAGATGGGGCTCAGACACGAAAAACCGAAAACTTCCTGAAGAAATGCTCGACTCATAAGCGGCTCAATGGGGAAAAACTGTAAATACGGTTCTTAGATTCTACATTAAGAACCAAAAGTTGTTAGCTAAAAGCTGAAGGCTTATGTACTTCCCTGCAAAGCCTTCAGGATTTCTTTTCCGAATTCTTTTGCTGAATCCGGGCCGTCCGCAGTAATAATATTCCCGTCTTTTTCTACTGATTTACCCGTAAAAATTGCCCCTGAAGCTATAAGATCATTTTTAGCGGACGAAAACGAAGTCGCTTTTTTGCCTTTTAGAATTCCTGCTTTAGCAATAGTAGTCGGGGCAATGCATATTGCCGCAACGATTTTTCCGCTGTTCAGCATTTCTTGCGCAATCTTATGAGCCGTCGGATTTTCAAAATAGACTTTAGATCCTGCTCCGCCGACAAAAATAACCGCAGAATAATCATCAGGATTTAAATCACTGATAGAAATTTCAACTGGAATTGTTTTGCCGAAAACGCTTGTTGCTTCTCCCTTGGATATGCTTGCGGTAGTTGTTAGTATTCCGGCTTGTTCAAGAATGTTTTTCGGGTCAAAATACTCTTCATCACGAAAATTTGTTTGGGCAACAACAAATAGAACTTTTTTTTCTTTCATGATATCACCTCTTGGAATATCTTAAGAGTAGAATACAAAAAAATTAGTCTTTTAACAATTTGATTAGATGAAGCTCTATGGTCTTAAGACCATAATATCTTTTATTTCTTAGGCTCGCCTCGCTGCGAAGCGGGCGGAATCCCTGCCCGCCGGCAGGCGCGGCACCGAAGCACACCCCCTAGTTTTGCTTGGCCCCTAGAAATCGCGTTTGCGATTTCAAGGACTCATGTCCTGGAAATGCTTTGCATTTCACAGGGCAAAACTAAGCAGGGGGTTCCTTCTTCGCATTTATCTATGGACTTATGCCGCCAAGGCGGGATAGTTTTCCCTGCCTCCGCCATTGGCGGACGGTGCGAAGGCGGATAACAATATCTAAAAGCAAGTCAATTTGACTTTATTTAATGAAGTTGCTAAAATTAAATTCTAAAAATCGGGATATTAAAAACAAATATTATTTTGAAAAATCAATCTGTTTATTAAAAAAAGATAAGTTCATTGCGGCAGAAAATAAATGAAGTATTTAAGAATAATTTTTTCAATTCTGCTTATTCCTGTTGCGCTTTCTTTTATTGTTGAATTCTTAAAAATATCCGTAGAATTGCTGGCAAAAGTATCCATAGATACTGTTCCTTTTTGGATAGGACTATTTGGCTATTTTATATTTCAGGTTATTTTCTCAAAACCTTTGCAAACATATGTTTTTGGTCACGAATTAACTCATGCAATTTTTGGTCTTTTAAGCGGCGCAAAAATAAAAAGTTTTAAGGTTTCAACCGGCGGCGGAAGCGTTAGTCTTACCAAAACGACCCTTTTTATAGCTCTTTCTCCATATTTTATTCCAATTTATACCGTAATATTGATAGCAATCTATTGGATACTTTCAAGATTTTGGAATTTAGAAGCTTTTAATTTATACTTTCTTTTTGCTATAGGTTTTACTATCGCTTTTCATATTAGCCTGACTTACTATGCTATATCTCAAGGGCAAAGCGATTTAAAACAGTTCGGAGTATTTTTTTCGCTAATTTTTGTTTTGATAGTGAATTGCATCGTTTTATCATTCGTTTTTAAAATCGTTTTGCCTGACCAAATTAATTTGAAAAGTTATTTGAATGACAGCGCAAAAGGTATTTTAACAATCTGGCAGACGTTATACATTTTTGGGAACCAATTATGGATTTCTTTCCAGCAGACGAAATAAAAAGAAAATTATTTCATCTATTAACTCTAATCTACATTATCTTGTACTGGGTTACTCCGGTAACATTTATGCTTGTGGGATTGGGCGTAACTATTATTTTAGTTTTTTTATTTGAAATAGTCAGGCTTAAGCATACAAGGTTTAATTATTGGCTTTTAAGCCTTCTCGGCGGCGTGCATAGGGGGCATGAAACAGATAAAATATCAGGAATGGCTTTTACTTTGGCAGGCTCATTTTTTACAATACTTTTATTTTTCGGCGATAGAAATATTGTCATGGCGAGTTTTATGTATCTGGCATTCGGAGATACTTCTGCGGCTTTGATTGGAAGGGCTTTCGGAAAACATAAAATCACAAAAGATAAAACTTATGAAGGAAGCATCGCTTGTTTTATTGTATGCCTGATATGCGGATTATTTTTTCTGGAATGGCCGATAGCGATTTTGGGAGCGGTTATTGCCACTCTAATTGAATTGATCCCCTGGCCCATTAGCGATAACTTTTGGATACCCTTAGTTGCATCCGGGACACTAATCTTTTTAGTTTCAACTTTCCGTTTCTAAATGCTTACAAAAAATTCTTTCCGAACATTTTGTCTTTTCTTTTCAATAATATTTCTTTCAATTCCGTTAAACAGTTCAGAAAATAATATTTTCTACGGAAAAGGATCTGCCGGCAAAAAGCTTGTCGCGTTGACTTTTGATGACGGCCCCGGGCTTTATACAGAACCAATCCTTGAAATCCTTGCAAAGTACAACATAAAAGCGACTTTTTTTATGGAAGCCTCTCAGATAGAAAAACGACCTTTAATAGCTCGTAAAGTATTGGAAGGCGGCTTTGAAATTGGGAGTCATTCTTATAGCCATCCAAACTTTTGGAAATATGAAAAAGAAGATAAAAAAGAAATTCTTGCAAGAGAAATTGAAAAAGCCGAACAAACGATAGAAAAAATTTTAAAATTCAAGCCGGTTTTACTTCGCATGCCGTACGGATTTGTAAGACAATGGGTTAAGGATGCGGCAAGAGAAAAAAATTATAAAATCATCAGCTGGACATTCGGCTGTGACTGGAAAAAAATGTCCAAGGAAGAAATGGTGCAGCAATACCTAAAACACTTAATGCCCGGCGCTATATTTTTAATGCATGACGGGGGCGGTAAACACGAAACTACGGTTGAGTCCTTGCCCGAAATAATTGAAGGAATTCAAAAGCAGGGGTATAAAATAGTCAATATCAGTGAAATGTTTGGATTTGAGAGAAAGGAATAAATATTACGAGTTATTATTGAGAAGCTCTAAAGTAAAAAACATTGAAAATATATTTATATTATTATAAAATTATTTTCGCCCATCAAAACTAAACTTGCCTCAATAATTACTTTTTGCCGAGGTGGCCCAGCACTGTGTAATGTGCTGGATAAACTTCACAATCCGCCTTCGGCGTCTGTTCCTTGATTTTTGTTAGATTTTTGTTTTTCTCATAACTAAATACTCATTACTCATAACCGTAGTTAAATTGCCGAGGTGGCCCAGCACATTACAGTGTGCTGGATAAACTTCACAATCCGCCTTCGGCGTCTGTTCCTTGATTTTTAGTTTTGTTTTTGTTGTTACTGGTAACTAATAACTGGTCACTGGTAACTGTTATTATCGCCGAGGTGGCGGAACTGGCAGACGCGCGAGACTCAAAATCTCGAGTCACTTTGGGTGGCGTGAGGGTTCGATTCCCTCCCTCGGCATCCTAAAAAAATACAAAAATGATTCGTTTTGGAGTTCATTGTTCTATAAGAAACGGCCTGAAAAATGCAATATTTGAGGCAGAGAGAATCGGATGCGAGGCTGTCCAGATTTTCACAAGAAGCCCAAGGATGTGGAAGCACGGTTTTTCTTCCCAAAAAGATATAGATGAATTTAAAAGTTTAAGAAATGTAAAAAAAATCTATCCTTTAGTTGTTCATACCCCGTATTTACCAAATCTTGCAACATCAAAGTCTAAACTATACAAACTTTCACTAAATTCTTTAGAAGAAGATTTATCGTTTTGCGAAAAAATTGCAGCCGATTATTTAGTTATTCATCCTGGAGCATATTCCGAAGGGGCAACTCGTGAAAATGGTATAAAAAGAATAACAAACGGAATAAATAAGGTGCTTAATAAGGTCAAAGGGAAAACAATACTCCTTTTAGAAAATGTTGCCGGCGGAGGAAGGAGAATAGGAAAAGATTTTATTGAAATTTCTCAAATGATCAAAGGAATAAAAAATAGAAATCGTATCGGAGTTTGTTTTGATACAGCACATGCCTTCGGCGCAGGGTATGATTTATCCGATAAGGAATGTATTAATGATATCCTTGAAAAATTTAATTCAATAATCGGACTTAAATATATGAAGGTAATTCATTTCAACGATTCAATGGCGCATTTAGGAAGCCAGAAAGACCGTCATCACCATTTAGGAAAAGGTCATATCGGGCTGGAAGGATTCAAATATTTGATAAAAAAAGTAAAAAATGAAGTTGAGGCGGGGATTTTGGAGACACCAAAGGATTCTTTGAGGGCTGACAAAAGGAACCTGTCAATTCTTTTCAGATTAAGAAAAGGCCATACAACCTCGTAGGTTGTATAGGCGGGGATTTAAAATGGAAATAGTTGTAGAAAAAATTGTATATCCCGGAAGATCTTTAGGAAGAGGGGGGGATGGTATTGCTGTTTTTACTGAAGGCGGGCTCCCGGGAGAAAGATTGGACGTTAAAATTACAAAAAATAAAAAAACATTTAAAGAAGCATATATTGGAAAAATAATAAAATCTTCGGATATTAGGATTTCGTCTAAATGTCCCTCGTTTGGGAAATGCGGAGGATGCAGTTTCCAGCATACATCTTATGAAAATCAGCTGAAAATAAAACAAACATACGTGAATGAACTTCTTTCGCCTTTTAAAACCGATATTCATCCTATTGTGCCTAGTCCAAATCAGTGGGGGTATAGGAACAAAATGGAATTCAGTTTTTTTGACAAGGATGGAATCGTATCTTTAGGCCTTCATCAAAAGGGTGAATTTGACAAGTATCTGTCTATTCCGCCGTGCTATATAGCGGACGAGGATTTTCTTGATTTATCTGAAACTATTACTGCTTTTGCAAACAAGTCAAAACTTACTGTGTATAACAAAAAAACACATAACGGATTTTACAGGCATTTAGTTTTAAGAAAAGCTCAAAATAGCGGAGAAATTCTTGTAAACATAGTTACAAATTCAAATAATCATATTTCCGAAAGTATTTTTTATGAACTTGTACAGAGTTTGAAAAATAAAATAACCAGTTTCTATTGGACAATTAACTCGGGGGTTTCGGACGCTGTTTTGTCTGAAAGGACTATATTGTTAAGCGGGAAAAATGAAATTGAGGAAAGATTAAAAATTAAAAACCGGTTATATTCATTTTTAATTTCACCGTTTTCTTTTTTCCAGACTAACACATCGGCTTGTGAAAAACTTTACGATAAGGTAATTGATTGTTTTGATCCCGACAAAAAAGATTCTGTTTTAGATCTTTATTGCGGGACAGGCACAATTGCCATTATTCTTGCGCCTTATGTAAGTGAAGTTTTGGGTGTTGACGGAAACGAAGAAGCAATTAGAAATGCAAGTATTAATGCAGAAAAAAATAAAATAGTGAACAGTTCGTTTATGTCAATGCGGGTAGAAAAATGGATAAAGGAATGCGATCCCCAAAAATATGACTCTATCGTTGTTGATCCCCCAAGATCAGGTTTGACGCAAAAAGTTATTTCATTTATATTAACCGGGGATTTTAAAAAAATCGTATATGTTTCATGCAATCCGTCTACTTTAGCAAGAGATCTTAATTTGCTTATTGAAGGGAATAAATTTAAAATAGAAAAAATTATTCCCGTAGATATGTTTCCGCAGACTTACCATGTTGAGATGGTTGTATCTCTTAATAATTCGGGGACACGTACTTAATTATTTTGCACCGTTTCCACCTACGAGGTGGAAACGTAACAAGTCTAAAGTAAGCTAAAGATTTATATAAATAATTAAGTACGTGTCCCCGAATTATTTGGTACCGCTTAAAAAAAACTATTTTAGTTAATCATTTTAGTTGCGGTTCTGCAGTCGGTGCAGCTTGCCGGTTGCGGAAAATGAGGTAGTAAGCCGCCGGGATAAGCACCAGGGTTACAAGCGTTGAAACAACAAGCCCGCCTATGATCGTAAGTCCCAAAGGCTGCCAGAATTCGGAACCCTGCTTGGTGGAAAGAGCCATAGGCGTAAAACCAAACACCATGGCGCTTACCGTCATTAATATCGGGCGAAGCCTTACTCTTCCGGCTTCTTTTAATGCTTCTTTAATGTTCCATTTATCATCAACTAATTGCAACGCATAATCCAGGTAGACTACTGCCTGTTTTACCACAAGCCCGACCATCATTATAACGCCGATAAATGTAGTTATGCTCAAACTATAGCCCGTGAGCACAAATACCCAGATGGCACCCACAAAACCGAACGGCAGTGAAAACATAATGATAAGCGGTATAATCAGTGATCCAAACTGTGCCGCCATTACCATATACACAAGCATTATTCCGATCAGCAGCGCGAAAAGCAGTGACAAAAAGGATTCCCTCTGCTCTTTTACCGAGCCGCCCATACTCAGCGAGATCCCGGCCGGCAAAGGTATCAGGGCGAGGCGTTTCTCAAGTTTCGCGGTCATACCGCCGAGATCATTGCCTTCTATATTTGCCTCAACTCTGATTATACGCTGCTGAGCCTCGCGGTCTATCTGAAGGGGGCCGGGTTTTTTCTCAAACCGTGCGAGGTTTGAAAGACTTACCGTATCACCCGCGTTAGTTCTTACAAAAAGATTTTCCAGATCAGGCTCGGACTTGCGGTCTTCATCGCGCAGACGTATCGTTATATCGTACTCGCTGCCCATTTCGCGGTATACTCCGCTTCTCTGCTGGCTGAAGGCGAGGCTCACTGTATCGGCTATTGTCTGAACAGGTATGCCGAGAGCCCCTGCTTTAGCGCGGTCAATAACTACGTGATACTCAGGCCGCGTAATATCAAGCGAGATGGTAACATCTTTGAAACCTTTTATTTCTTTCTCCATCATGTTCTTTATTCTTTCAGCGAGCGCGTAAGAAGCTTCAAGGTCATAGCCAAAGATATTTAGAACCATCGGTTTGGTAGAACTCATAAGGTTTGCGGTCATGCCGCCGGTGGAGAATGTCATTCTTGTAACACCGGGTATCTTTGAAACCTTCTCGCGGAGCTTGTTATTGATCTGGGACACGCTAAGTTTACGCTTGTCTTTGCTCACCAACATTGCCGCAAACATTCCTACATTGGATCCCTGTTTCTGGCCCATTGCCGCGCCCATACTGCTTTGAGGATTGGTGCCGTCTCTCCAGAACATGCCCTTTATCCATTCGGGCGGGATAATTGCCCTGAACGCTTCTTCAGTCTTTTCCATAACTTTATGCGTGGTTTCAACTCGGGTACCGACCGGAAGTTCAAGTGTAACCTGCAACCGGCCTTCGTCCTCCTCAGGCATGAACTCCGAAGAAATGAACGGAACTATCAAAAGGCTTGCCAAAAAAATTGAAGCCGAAGCGGCCACAAGCTTTTTGGGATTTTCCAGCACCCATGATATAAGGCTTTTATACTTATTTTCCAAAGCAGAGAAAGCTTTATCAAAATGGTGAAAGACCCGGCTAAATCTCCCTTCCCGGGTTTGGGACTCAGCTCTTAGAAAAAGCGAAGATAACATAGGGTTCAATGTAAGCGAATCAAAAAGAGATAAGAGCAATGTTACTATAATAACTATAGATAAAGGCTTGAACATTACACCTGCCATGCCTCCTGCAAACAGCATCGGAAGAAAAACTACGCAAGAGGTAAAGGTTGCCACGGTAACCGCTCTGCCCACCTCAGAGGTTGCATTAACGGCCGCAGTTTTAGAGTCTTCGCCCAATTCTTCCTGACGGCGTATCTGGTTTTCCATAACAACCAGGGCATCGTCCACCACCAGGCCGATGGCTATTGTCAGAGCCAATAGCGAGATCATATTTATAGTATATCCGGCCAGATACTGTACGAGGAAAGAATCTAAAAGCGATATCGGTATTGAGGTAAACACTATAGCGGCAGGCCGCACCCTTCTTAAAAAGAAAAGTATTACGCCAAGGATAAGAAAACCAGCCACATAAAGCGTTTCTGAAAGGCTGCCAAGTGTACGCCTGATTTCTTGAGAAGTATCCATAAGCGGCGATATTTTTATATCTTTCGGGATACGCTTATGTATCTCAGGCAGTGCTTTCTTCACTCCGTCTGCCACGGCGATGCTGTTGGCTTCACTTCGCTTCTGCACCATTATCACGGCACCCGGTTCTCCGTTGAACATCACTTTTGACGTTTCCTGAGGATGACTGTCGCGGACATCAGCTACATCCTTTATTTTTATGGCCTGGCCGCGGGAAATGCCAACGACTGAATCTGCTATCTCCTGCGGAGAATTAAACTCTCCTGGCACGCGCAGCATATAATCTGTAATTCCTATTTGGATATTGCCTGCTGCCTGCATAATATTGTTGGCGGCAACCGCACGCCTGACATCAGAAAGGGTTATGCCGTAAGCTTCCAGACGCCGCCTGTCCACGTCAATGTTTATCTGCCTTGCCCGGCCGCCCATCACCATGACATTGCCTACGCCGGGCACGCGCTTGATCATATTGGAGACATCCGTATCCAGTATGTTGTAAATTTTGGAATAGGATTCGCTCGAGGTTACTCCCATGATAAGTATCGGGATATCTTTCATATCTATGCGCATGATAACCGGGTCTTCCGCCCCCGTAGGTAGCTGTCTTCTTATAACACCCAGACGGTCGCGGACATCGTTGGCTGAATTATCCAGGTTCGTGCCCCATTCAAACTGAAGCATGACTACCGAGAGACCTTCCCTTGAAATTGAAGTTACTTCCTTAAGATGCCTTACGATAGCGGTCTGAGATTCTATCATCTTGGTTATTTTTTCTTCCACCTCTTCGGTACCGGCACCCTGATAGGTTGTGATAATGCTCATGACCGGATAACTCACATCCGGGAACAGGTCCAAACCCATTCTGAAAAATGCCGAGATAGCCAAAACCAAAAGCCCGGTATACAGCATGGCTATGGCGACCGGGTGCTCCACCGCGAATTTCGGCAAAGCCAATATCTTAACTGTTTTATGCTTCATAGTATTCCTCTCATTTTTCTAGCCATAATGTTAAAAGCAGCCTTCACTAAAGAAAAAATTCAAAAGTTAAATATCAAGAATCAAAATTTTAGTGTCCCCCCTTGTTTGCTTTGTGCAAACAAAGCAGGGGGGACTTATTTAAGCAAATCCCGTTTTGTGGGATACCTTAATTTTGAAATTTCATCTTTGATTTTTAATTTACTGCAAATATTACTTCTCCACCACGCTCACCGAAGCCCCATCGGTTAGATTGTACCAGCCTAGGGTTACCACCTTTTCACCTTCTGAAAGGCCGCTCAATACTTCAGCATCAGTTTCCCTGATAATTCCTATTTTAATATTCTTTTTCCTGGCCTTACCCGAAGAATCCACGACGAAAACATATTTCGTTTCTCCGGTAGCGGCAAGGGCATCCCTGGGTATAGCAAGAGCATTCGGCTTTGAGCTGATTATAATGCTTACATTGGCGAACATCCCAGGTTTAAGTTTATTGCCGGGATTAGCCGCATCTATTTCCACGTCGGCAGATCTTGTTGCTTCATCCATAGCATTTGACATCTTGGTAACGCGGCCATTAAAAGTTTCGCCCGGATAAGGGTCGCAGGTAAAACGTGCCGTCATTCCTATGTGCACACGCGGAAAATCCCTTTCCGTAATACGCACCATAATTTTTATAGGGGAAATTACCGCCACTTCGCAAACCGGGGTAGCCGCATTAACATTTTGCCCGAGGTCAAGAAAATATCTGGTAAGAACTCCGCCAAGAGAGGAAGTAACTTCTGCCGCCTTAAATTTTAAACCAGGCTCGTCGCGGTCTATTAATGCCACAACTTCATCCTTTTTCACTATATCGCCCGCATCTTTTATTTTGCGTAGGAGCCTTCCCGGAACTTTCGGGTAAAGCCTGGCCTCGTTTAAGCCGCGGACATCTCCTGTCAACTGCATTTCTTCCTCAATTAAAACCTTTTTTACTTCTGCTACGGTTACGGGCACAGCCTCAATACTTTTCTTGCCGTTCTTTCCTTCGGAAAAAAAGCGCGGCGCTATTTTGAGCAGCAATATAGCTGCCATCAACACCAGTATCCCGTAAAATATTTTTTTCTTTACACTCATTGAATCCTCCTCGGCTTATTAAATCAAATATCAAAGATTAAAAATCTCGTGCCCTAGGCAGATCCGCCTTGGGCGGAAAAATTTAGGTGTCGCCTTTGGCGACTTATTGGAATCAGTCTGCCTTGGCAGACACAACAGTTTTGATTCTTGATTTTTGAAATTGTTTTCCTATTCTTATTTATCTTTCTTTTGACACCACCATTTATATCCGACTAGGGGCGCTCTCCATCAGAAGGTAAACCAACCGCCCTGTCAAGCGAAGTCATGGATATATTATAGTCATAAAGCACTTTTATACGCTGGGTGCTGGCTCCTATGAGCGATAACTCCGCATCTTTCAACTCAAGCAAAGACAGAAGTCCCGTTTTATAACGTTCCTGGGCTATCTTCAGGTTTTCAGCTGCAGTTTCTACATTTTCTTTCTGGGCCTGGAGACTTTCTCTTGCATTAACAAGGGAATAATAGGACTGACGGACTTCCATTATAACCCCGTCTGAAGCTCCCTGCACTTGTTCTCTGGCTTGTTCAAGTCCTGCCTTTTGAGCCCGAAAACGGCCTATTGAAAATAACCCGTCAAAAATAGGGATCAAAATACCTGCCTTTGCCGTCCAACTCGTGTAATATTTATCCATATCCGCTGTAAGATCGAGGCCTTCCCATGAATAAGCAAATCCCGCAAAAACGGTTGGTAAAAAACCGGCTCGCGCAAGTTCCTTAGATGAAACCTGCAGAGCTTCGGCTTCCTTTGCGATATTTAATTCAGGGCGGCGTTTTAAAGCCGCGCTGATCTCGTTCTCAAGCGAAGTATCCCTTGCATCTTGCGGAAATTCGCCTTTGATATCCATCTCTTCACCTGCCGGAAGGCTCAACACCATCCTAAGTCCTTCAATGGATACGGTTTCAAAATTTTTGGCAGATATAACCTCGGTTTTGGCATTAATCCTGTTGACCCTGGCGCGTGAAACATCGAAAGAAGAGACTCTTCCTACCTTATAGAGGCTTTCCGATGTCTCCAGATTTTCCCGTGCCACATTCTCCGCAGTCTTTGCAATAATCAATAATTGTTTTGCATAAAGAGCTGTATAAAACGCCTTCTTGACGTTTAATGTCAGATCATTTTCTGCCGACGCGAGTTTCAGTCTGGCAAGTTTTGAATTAGCTTTCATCGTATTGCGCAAAGGTTTCATTCTCCAGGAAAAAAGTGTCAGGTCAGCGGACAGGCTGGATGCATAGTATTCATTGGAATATATAGCCGGGCTTAATATAGATAGGTCGAAACCGGGCATAGAAGTGAGGCTTCCCAACATCGTTTTATCATTTCGTATATAAACAGTGCTCCATGATACACGCGGCATGAATTCCGATAAAGCCATCAAATTATTGCCGGATGCGATCTTTAAGCCGTTGCGGGCGGAGCGAACAGAAGGATTATTTTCCATGGCGTGCGCCAGGCAATCCTCAATAGTCCAGGCTTTTGCCCCGTTAGAAAAAGGTTGGCTATCACCAACCATACTGTCTGGATTTTCTTCATTAACTTTCTGATTCCGATGCATTTCAAAATTTTTAAAATTTGACCCCGAAGGGGTTTTTCTAACGGGGTTTGCAGCGGAAGTTAAACCTGACGCCGGCTTCGAGGGTTGCATGTCCTGAGAGAAAGCAAATGTTACAGGTAAACCAGCCAGCAGAAAGGCTATGAGCAACACTGGAATGTATCTTCTTGTACTCATCATAATATTACCTCTTAACAATTTTAATAGTTAGTGCCGATATAAATTATAAAAGAATAAATTTAATATATTCATTTTGAGCCGCCTTTTGCCAAAGAGATCCCATTTAGAATAAGGTCTATGATGCTTTCTTCTCTTTTCTTCAAGAATGACTTTTCATTTTTTACGTCAATATTAAGCATCAGCTGTGAAATAGGCTTGGAAATAAAATAGATCAATATCATACCCATAATACTTATCATCAATTGGTCGGGGTCGATGTCCCTTACTTTGCCGTTAGATACACCTTTTGCGTAAAGTTCAAGAAATCTTTTCCTTAAATCTGCTTCATCACTTGTTTGTGAATTTAAGTTTTTAATGTTTTGGGTGGTTTTTGTAATTTCAAGGGGATTGTGAACCATGGCTTCAATAAGAATTTTGGTAAAATTCATATTTGAAGATAATGCTCTCAAATGATTTCTTACAATAAGTTTTATTATTTCTATAGGATTTTCAGTTCTAAATAGTTTTTGTTTAAGATTTGCAAAGTTATTTTTGTGGATATTTGTCAGTATAAATGACAACGCCTCGTTATAGATATTTCCTTTGGTATTGAAAAAGTAATAAAGCATGGCTTTGTTGATATTTGCTTTATTGGCAATTTCATCCATTGTGGCACCGTATTTTCCTTTTTCAGCAAAAATTTCAATTGCGGCCGCAACTATTTTTTCTTTAGTATTCATAATTTCTCCATTCTTTAACTAAATAGTTTAACGAAAAGGTTTAACGATTTCGTTAATAATATAATACAAAAACTTTAATTTGTCAAGTGGAATTCCTCGAAGGGGAGTTTTTTGGGGACACAATACTTAATTATTAAATAAGTTAATCAAAAACTTGAATTAAGTTTTGTGTCCCCAAATGAATAAAGTCTTTTGCCGTTATTCCATTGAAAAAGGGAATCTGTACTTTAATAGAAATGTGGATTCCGTCCGCCCAGGGCGGACGGAATGACGGCAAGGTAAAAAGGCAAATAAAGGTTGACAAAACCAGTATCATGACTTATATATTTATTAGTTGAAACATTGCAAAAAATAACTAAAAACGATTTGAAAATTCACAAATAATTCACAAATTGTTTTTAAGTTCTTAATAACTATTTTGTATTAATATATAGGGAAAACGTGAACTGAATATAAAAGGAATTATTTGATGAACGATGAATATTATTTGCGAGGGTAAAATCATGGATAAGATAAAAGATTTTCTCAAGCAAACGGTTTATTTTTGCCGTCAATACATTATATTTATGTCGCGTAATTATTTACGCGCGTATTACGTAAACAAAGTAATCGCGGTAACAATTACGGTGTGTTTTATAACAAACATATTAGGCCCGAGCGCATTTGCAGCGCGTACTGACTTACCCGGCGAAAAAGAAAAGAAAGACAAAGAGCGAATAGAATACGTTTTATCCAACCCAAACATCCCCTACACACCAGCAGCAATAGCGCAACTCAAAGTTAAAGTAGAAACCAACGGCGTAATATCTGTTTTAGAGCAAAACAAAAAGTCCTGGCGACCGATAGGCTTTTGGAACGGCGAAAGCGCATACACCCCGAAAGGCGACGGCAAGTTTTCAAAAGAAGGAAACGAAGGTTTAAAGCAGGCATGCCTGCAATATTTCAAGAACAAAAATCTGCCCGTAGACGTGATGATGATAAAGAAGGGCGCGAAGGACGAAATAGAAAAAGCGAAAAAGGCGCAAGAGCTGGCAAGTCAAACAATTCCTGCACCGCCAACAGCCGAAGCAAAAGCTTTAACCAATCCCGCAAACGCAATCCAGACAGAACCAATTCAAGAAACATCTGAACAACCTGCAATCGAAACCCCGACAACCCAAACTGAAATAACCCAAGCAACGCAAGAAACAATACTAGCCCCAACAGCACTTGTAAATATTCAAACCATTCCAGAACTATTAAACCTTTTACAAAAACTGATCAACCCCGTTAGAGAATCCCAAGACATTGCCAATCAAGGAAACGAAATACAACTACAAACTGATTTTATTTCAATATACCAGCAACTATTGATAGGAATATTCTCTAACGGGGTCAACCCGCAAACAGCAAGTGATACCATAAGCAATCAAACCGACAAAATCTTAAAATCAATATCCGAGCAACTGAACATAACAGCTAACGTAACAAAAGACCAGCTAAAAACTATATATGTGTTTTTAGCTGATTTTTTTGCCGGCGGAGGGACAGTAATAAACTGCGCCGTAGAATCGCTAAGCACTTTGTTAGGTGTAAAAGATACACTAGAAAAAACGACAATTGGCTTAACACTGCTTTTGGTGGACATCTTTTCAGGCACATTTGATTTAGTAAAAAGCAAAGCGTTAAACCAGATAGTGACAAGCATGTCAGCAATCCAGACAGTAGCAAAACTGAACGGCCTGATCTTAAACGCATTCCAGGTAAATATTGAAGGACTCAAAGAAGCATTAAAGACAGGGGAAGTAATACTTTATTTGAAAGACCATTATGTGACAGCTACAAAAGTAGTAAACGACATAATATATTATTTGGATAGTAACGGCATACAAAAGACAATGACGCAAAGCCAATGGATAAACAATCTTGGCGGCGTAATACTGACATCAGCGAGTCTTGCCAAAGAAACAGTATCAAAGACAATCCTAGAAAGCCTGACAGGGGGATATCTCCCTACATACTCGTATTCATACAACGCTGAAACAGGAATGGTCTACTGGAACGGCCAAATAGGGTACTTAAGCCCAATAGACAACAAGGTCTATTCAGCAGACATAACAAACAGCGTTGTACGGATTAACGAAGATATGACATACAACGCATTATTAAACCTAAACCAAAACACAATATCCAAAGAAATATACAATCCGAACTTATTTACTTCATTCGTAGACGAACTAAAGTTTGTAGTTAATTTGATGTTAGACATAACCAAAGACCCAAGACTATCCGATCCTAAAGAAAAAGCAATAAAACAGGCAGCCGTATTTGCAGGGATCCTAGCAAACCCGATAAACCTATTTTCAATATCAAAACTTAGTGAAGACTACTTAAAAGAAGTCAAAACATTTTTAGAAGGCTTAAATCCTGGGGACTTTATTAATTTTTCAGCCGGCTGGCAAAAGTTTGCATCACTTGGGACATACATAGACATACTTACACAGAACCTTAACATGACTGGCGTATTTCAGATATCACAAAGCACAAAAGACTTTCTTGCAACCGGATATTCAAACCTCGTAACACACATCCAGCAGACATACAATAACCTTATCGGCATTTCAACTGACATAAACACCTGGACAAGCGTAACATACCAAATAGTATTTAACGCACTGAAAAGCTTGAATTTATCAAATTCAATAATAAATTATGCAATTCAAGATTCTACGTTCAACAAAGACATGACAACCTGGAACGAAGTGGACTATCAAGGCGTAATGGCGAAGATGGTATTTGGGCAAAACATAATGACGTACATAAACAGCGTCCAGGTAACACTTCCTCCGCAGAGGTTATCAAGTTTAACATTTTTAAGTAAAGCGCCCGGGATAACGAACATATCATATGATGACAATTTAAAGACATTGTATTTTAGTTTTAATACGACTGACCTGAAATTAAAAACGCGTGAAGGAATAACATTTGATCCTGACCAGACAATAAACGTTCGTATGGAATACGATGGAACGATAACGGTATTAACCGACAAGATTTACGCAACAGTGCAGGACGAGATAGGCTATTTTTATCACAATAAGGTAAGGACCAAAGGGATAATAACCGAAGACTGGAACAGATACGGTGTATCAGGCCCTGAAGCAGTGATATCTTTAAGGGCAGGCCGCTGGGCAGTAACAGGCGTAGGAACAAGAGCGTTGGCAGGTTCTAAAATTTACATAGATGATATAGCAGTCAATGTAAAATCAGGCAGTTTAGTAACTAACTACGGGCAATGGTATAAAGGAAGCCAGGACGCGCAAGCATACATATCAAAAGAAGACCTCAAAAAAATTGCTACAGGATATGATGTATCCGAAAACCTATTTGAATCAATATCAGGCGATGAAGTAAGTTTAAATTTTCAGACAGTGTATCAGGCAAACCCCAGTGATACGGTGACATTGCTTACAGCAGTAGCAAGGGCGCACGGCACGTTTACAATGACGTCAAACCAAGACACCGGAACATTTTTCGGCAAGTTTGACATAAAACGAGGATTTACATTCAAGGTGACAGGTGATGGCTACATATCTAACGGGAAAAACACTGAATCAATAAAACTAAAAGACGACTATTACTGGGCAGGTGAATCAAAGTTTTCAGTGAGGGAAAGATCGGGCAAACGGCTGATATCAACCACGCAAGGCAGTTTTACGTTAAGTTTCAATGATGGGGACAAGATCAGCATATTTAAAGGATTAGAAAACGCATACGGCCAGATATATCTTCTTTCAGAACAAAAGATGACAGGGCCTTTAGGAAAAGAATACAGTGAAACAAACCTGGCAAGATTTGAGATAGACAACGACGGCGATTTAGTAACAACGCAAGACATAGTAATAAAGTTTAAAGGGACTGATTACAGGATTTATTCAGGCGCAAAGTTAAGTTTAGAGCAAGGCAAGTTTAAGGTGACTGACGGAATAGCTTACACGGACAACGTATACTTTGCAAACCCGAGTGCAGGCGGCAGGCAGAGCCAGGCGCAGATAAACAGCCAGGCGTCGTTTCAGTATGCAGTTGGGGAAGCCATAAACGCAAACGAATACGATGATATTGACGGCTGGTATTTTAAAGGAACAATTTACGGATATAGTGACGACAACATATTATCAGCACTGTCTTCAGCGTCGTTTTACAGTGAAAAAGCTCAACTTACAATCGGATTAAACAAAAGCTTTACGGCTGGCGGAAAGAGTTTTAAGTCAACAAACACAACAAATACGGTAATAACTTATCGCGCAAACCAATTTTTTGTAAAGAATTCAGGCGGTCTTGAAGTAATAACTGACCAGGACGGTGTTGAACACACTTACCAAGTAAACGTAAACGGGGATATATACGACTACATACTACTTGGCGCAGGGGTAAACGACGGGTACGTAGAAAAATACACATTTAACAATTTCTGGGATGATTCGATAAACAGAATTACTAAAAAGACCGTAACAGGATATAACGACCATTCAAAAGACAGGGTAGAGACCTACACATACCAAACCCAATCAGATAACAGCATACAAAACACAATTACAGACGTTAAGTACACAATAAATACCGCCAAGAGTTATAAAATAACCCAGACATTTGATGTAAGCAGTTATAGTGATGTGGTAATCAAGACGATGAGTTATTACGGATACACGGATCACAGCCAGGACAGGACAGAAAGTTATACCTACATGAGATATTACGATGACGTGTTAAGGAAAATCAGGAGCGACATAGAATACACTTCTGAAAGCGGCAACGTGTTAGAAAGCCACGCTGAGATATACGCATTTGAGGCGGATAACACTGTAGGCCAGATGGTGCAGAGAAGTTTTACTTATCAAACGATAATTCCCGGCGGCGGCGGCGGAGGAGTTCCCGGTATAGGCGTAACGGATATGTCCAAAGACCGCGTTGAAACGTACACTTACACAAGAGTACCTTTTACCGGTGGTGAGGGGGTGTTAAGGACAGGAACGCAAGTGAGGTACAGCGTTAACACCAACAAAGATTACGATTTAACGCAAAACTATTTCAGGCTTGACGGATATCAGAACTGGCAAGAATATTCAAGGGTATATAATTATATTTATGACGATTCGCAGGACAGAATTGAAGGGATAACTTACGATATTTTTAGTGACGGGACATTAAGGAAACAAAGGTTAGATGTAAGTTATGTTTTAGATATAGGGAAAAACTATTCTGAAATCTATGGTTATGAGATAGTACACGGCGTAATGCTTCAGACATCAATGATATATAGCGGAGTATATGATCATTCAAACGACAGGACCGAAACATATTTATTTGATCAAAGGCAAGCAGACGGCAGTTTAATAAAGACAGGATTACGTGTGCAGTATTTATTAAATACGCAGAAAGATTACAATGAAAGCTATGTGTACAGTTTAGATGACGGGGAGTTATCATTAGTCCAGATGGTGCATGATGGCGTAATAGACAATTCGGAAACAAGGACTGAAAGCTACACTTATTTCAGATCAGCTAACGGAACACTGCAAAAGCTTATGACGGCGGTAGACTATTCGGCAAACGGGATTAGTTACAACGTAGCCAAAAACTACATAGAGAATTATTACTACGGTGTAGTTGAAGGCCAGTTTGTACAGACCGGGAAGGATCACATAACAACATTCTTACTTAATGGTTTGATAGACCAATCGCAGTGCTGGAAGGAAGAATACGATTATAGCAGATCATTAGCGGGTGATGGTAGCCTTCAAAAGACAGGGCTGCATTACACATATATCAATTTGGACAGTACTGAAAATACGTTGCTTACGGAAAGAAGTTATGATGAGTATTACACATACGAATTACAGTATGGTGAAAACGTTCAAAATTCAATGACGCATACCGGAAGAGGGACAAACACATCGCAGGACAGGATCGAAACTTACACATATAGCAGAAGCGTGATATATAACAGTGTTACATACAGTTGGGACAACAGCTTAAAGAAAACGCAAGTTATATTTGATTACACATATAACAAGACGCAAAGCAGAATAGAGGGCTACATTTACGAATTTGATAATACGTTAGGTGACGTAGTTCAAAGCATGATGATATATAGCGCGATACCGTACGCAGGTGATGTAAACGACCCCAATAATACGAATGTAGACAGGTCAAACGACAGGATAGAAGTTTATGAATATGAAAGGAAGACGGACGGCAGTATCCAAAAGACGGACATTAGAGTAAATTATTTATTATTTGCTATGAGGGATTACGAAGAAATAAACACTTATACTTATGATTGGCAAAACGGACAATTAGTAATGAACGAGATGCGTCATCAGGGGTTAGACAGTGCTACAAACGGATTTTCGGCAGACCATTCGCAGGACAGGACAGAAAGTTACGACTACGACACGAGTTCAAGTGACGGTGCTATTACATATGCGTGGGACGGCAGTTTAAGAAAGATAGACACATTGATAATGTATGACAACAATCCGACGAAGAATGTTCACGAAATAGATATATACGGGGGATACCAAGAATTCGGCCAGACAGTATTAAAGACAAAAATAACCGAACACTTAAATTATGACGGGACGATAAACTTAAACGATCCGCCTACAAGAGAGGATTACAGCTACGGAAATACTTTTAGTTTAGTTTTAGATCCTACATTAAGCAGATTATTCATAGGCGGAGAATACAACCTTATTTGGGACGGGAGCCTGCAGAAAACGCAAAGTACTGTTACATACGGCACAAATGATGCAAGGAACTACACTGAGCATTACGGTTACCAGGTAGCCAGCGGCGAGATAGTTTTAGGCGGTATGGCGCACATAAATTTAATGGATGCTTCAGAAAACCGGGCTGAGTTATATCATTACAATCAGACGGGTTCGCAAAATCCAAGTGATGCTGTAAGACAGGCAGATGGGACATTAAAAGTTTTAGCGATGCAGGTGTTATATTTACAGGACTATAACAAATGCTACACGAAGACATTTGCATATGAAAAAGACATGACAAGATGGGGCGCCGCGCTTCAAACATCTGCAGGATATAGCGGTTTAGATTGGTACTTATCGGACGGCACTTTTTATACTGCAGATCATACTGCAGACAGGACAGAAAACTATAATTATAGCCGGGCGGTAGACGGGAGCTGGAAGATTTGGACGGTTGAAAAGTTATTTACAAGAACAAATGCTAAAAACGTTTTAGAAACTTACCGCTATGACACATTTTATGGCGAAATAAGGGAAAGCGAGATTAATTATACAAGTTTATCGTACGATCATTCACAAGACAGGACCGAAACCTACCAATATGAAAGACAGACAGACGGAAGCCTGCAGAAAACCCAGACCACAGTAAATTACGGATCAACTGACCAAAGGAATTATCAAGAAACATATACATATTGTGATTTTGCAGAGCTTGCAGCCTATCACCAATTAGTGATGACCGAGATGAGCCATATCGGGCTTCAATATACAGACGGTAACGGAAACATAGTTACAGACACTTCGGAAGACAAGACAGAACACTATACCTACGGGAATTTAGTTGATGAGATTGTTTCGGGCGACATGAACGGTGACGGAGATACAACTGATACTTACTCTTGGGATGGAAGCCTTAGAAAAACGCAAACATCTTGCGTCTATACAGCTTCAAGTCAAAAAAATTACATAGAAAAAACAGCCTACCAGACTATAGAAGGGATAGCAGTGGAAAAGCAGAAAAAATATATTGGTACTAACGACAATTCAAACGACAGGATTGAAACCTATTCATACGCAAGAAGTGCGGGAGCTGCCACCTGGGACGGCAGTTTACAAAAGGTCGAACAGCAAGTTAGATATGCTGTAAGTTCGCAAAAAGACTACGATGAAACATACACTTACAAGATAGTTCAGGGGGATACGGAACTTGCGGTATTGGTTCACGACGGGATATATGATGATTCAGAAAGCCGTACAGAAAGTTACACATATTATTTGAATGCTGAAGACGGTTCGGTGCAGAAAGCGATGATGTCGGTAGATTACTCGGTAAATGGTGTAAATTACAATGTTTCAAAGAATTATGTTGAATATTACACTTGGGGGCTTAAGAATGTAGACAGAACAATAGATTACGGGCAGTTGGTAATGCTAACCAAAACCCACATAAGCACGTATGAGCTTAACGGCCAGGTAGACGCATCGCAGAACTATCAGGAAGAATATGAATACGGGACAAGTGCCACTATTACAGAAAATGACGGCACAACTACTACCTATTATTGGGACGGAAGCCTTCAAAGGACTAAAGTATCGGTAAGATATTCCAATTTGCCGTATTTTTACCAGGACAACAATTTTTATTTTGAGTATTGGAGTGGCACTTTTGGGAGCCATAGACTTATATACACAGCACACGGGACAATGGAGGGTTCAGCAATTCTTGCACTGCTTGCAAAAGGAGCGACAGCGGTATATGACAGCACTACAGGCAAATATAAACTTATAGATCCTGCATCAGGAATGACTTATGTGTATAAAGATAACGGAACAGATATAAATAATCCTGACAATTACACACTTGCTGATATTTTTTGGCTGATAAGACATTGGTTTAATAAGGCGGGCGAAACCGTATATCTTGACCATCCTTTAACAACCATACCTGATGATCCTAAAAACTATAGTATGGATATAGCATATCAGAATATTAACGGCAAAGTAGTTGAATATAAAATGAAGTATACCGGAACACAGGATCATTCTAAAGACAGGCTAGAAACATATGGATATGCCACATCAATACAAGAATATTCTACCGATCTAAATGGAAACGGGACCACCAATGATTCAATAATTTGGGACGGCAGTTTGCAAAGAATACAGACAGTATTTGATTACACATTTAACAAATCACAAAACCATATTGAAAACACTGTTTACGAATATGATAATACGCTGGACAGTGTTGTTCAAAGGAGCATGGTATATTCTGGATTGCCGTATTCAGGCGATGTAAACGATTCCAACAATACGAATGTAGACAGGTCAAACGACAGAATAGAGTTTTATGGGTACACCAGTGAAGAAGACGGAAGTATTCAAAAGACAAATACAAAAGTATTTTATTCATTTAATATTGCAAGAAACTACGAAGAACAATACACTTTTGACATCGGAATTAGGGATGGCGGCGGAAATATTGTCACTAATTACGGAGAGCTTGTTATGACTCAACTGCGCCATCAGGGGTTATCTTTTACAGTTGGCACCGAAATCTATACCGATAATTCCCAAAACAGAACGGAAACTTACATATACGGAACAGACTATTTTGATGGGACCACTGACTATAGTTGGGATGGAAGTTTAAAGAAGGTAGAAACCATCACTGTATATGACAATGACGCATCAAAGAATGTTCAGGAAACAGAAGTTTACGGCGGACTTGTTGAATATGGACGAGTAGTTTTGATGGCAAAGATAACTACGCCGTTAAATTATGACGGTTCGGTAAATACGAGCGCATCAATTAAAAGGGAAGACTACACATATGGAAATTCGTTTAACATAACACTGGATTCTAGCTCACCTTTATCTATAGGCGGAGCGCCTGTTAATTTGAGTTGGGACGGGAGTCTGCAAAAGATTCAGACGTCGGTAAGTTATGGCGCAGCAGACTCAAGGAATTACGATGAACATTATGCGTATCAGATTGAGGATAGCGAGATCGTAATGACGGGAATGGAACACTATAATTCGGTGGACAAATCAGAAAATAGGGTAGAGATATACGGCTATGAAAGAGTAACTGACGGCAGTCTAAAAATTAATAATTCAGCAGTATATTATTTAACCGATTACAGCAAGAGTTATACAAAGTCAGTTGTGTACTGGGATGTAAACACTTACGGTTCTGCGCTGGAAACAAGAATAACTTATCAGGGGCTGGACGGTTATTTGAAAGACAATACCTTGTATATTGCCGATCACAGTAAAGACAGGATTGAAGACTATACATATACGCAAGCTGCTGATGGCAGTTGGAAAACATATACAATTGATAGATCTTTTACAAAGGTCACAACGCAAAGTGTCAGAGAAACATACAGCTATGCAAGTTTTTACGGCGAGACAAAAGAAAGCCAGATAGTGTATGAGGGGCTGTCTAGCGATCGTTCGCAGGACAGGACAGAAACCTACCAATACGAAAGGCAGATAGACGGCAGTTTGCAGAGGATCGAGACAGAAGCAAGTTATTTGCAGGAGCCTGCGAAATCGTATAACGAAACCTATACATATTGCAATCCGGTACAGTTATCTACATATCACCAGCTTGTTATGACTTTAATGGTACATAACGGACTTTCTTATACTGAAGGAGTGGTTACGGATACAGACACTTCAAACGACAGGATAGAAAATTATACTTATGGCACTTCGGTAAATGAGGCTATTTCCGGTGACCTGAACAATGACGGAGATACAACTGATACTTACTCTTGGGACGGCACACTTAAGAAAACGGAAGTATCGGTAGAATATTTATTTTCGGATTACAAGAACTATACGGAAACAACGGCTTACCAAAACCAAAACGGGCAAGTAGTGGAGTACAAAAAGAAACATATCGGGACAAACGGCGGAGACACTTCTGAAGACAGGATAGAAACATACAATTATGCGACAAGCCTGAATATAGGCGGAACGCCTTATGCCTGGGACGGAAGTTTACAAAAAACGAATGTTGAAGTAAGGCATATAACCTATTCGCAGAAAGACTACGATGAAAGTTATATCTATGGGATTCGCCAGGGTGATGTTGAACAAATAACAATGGTTCACGACGGGGTAACGGATAAATCAGAAAGCCGGACTGAAAACTATACCTATATAACAGCGGCGGATGGAACAATACAAAAAGGATCAGCTTCAGTTGATTATTCAGTAAACGGAGTAAGTTACGATGTAGCCAATAACTACGTTGAGTATTATACTTATGGATTAAAGAGCGCGGATGGAACTACAGATTACGGCCAGTTGGTGCAGTTATCAAAAGCGCACATAAGCAAATACACGATCGGCGGTATAGATTATTCGGACAAATCGCAATGCTATCAGGAAGAATACGAATACGGGACGAGTGCCACTATCACCGAAAGCGATGGTACTACTACTCCCTATAACTGGAACGGAAGCCTTCAAAGGACCAGAGTTTCAGTAAATTATTCTAACCTTGCAGACTTTTACCAAACCGATGAGTTTGATTTTACATACAATAGCCCCAAATCCGAAACAATGTCAGGGCTTGTGATACAGGCGCTTATCTTAATGGGAGCAGCTATTGTATATGATGCAAATGGTTATAATGGCAAACATTATAGACTTATTGATCCTGCTTCGGGGCTAGAATATGTTTATAAAGGAAGCGGCGATTATTATGATCCGAATAACTACGAACTTGCAACCAGTTATTACTACGATCAGCATGCTGGCCAATTAACATCCAGCCCTATATATTTTGACCACGGTTTAACAAAACTTCCTCCAAACGCAAAGAATTATACGCAAGTTATAGCTTACAAGAATCAATCCGGGACATTAACACAATATAAGATGCAGCATACAGGGCTTGTTGACCATTCGCAGGACAGGATTGAGACCTATTCATATGGAAGAAGTGTAGGGGCGTCAACATGGGACGAAAGCCTTCAAAAGACTGGAACACAGGTAGGATACACAATAAATTACAATAAAGATTATGAAGAAAACTATGTCTGGGGAATACAGCAGGGAAGCCTTGAATTGATTTCTATGATTCACGACGGAGTTACGGATAAATCAGAAAGCAGAACCGAGAGCTATACATATACAAGGGTTGCTGATGACGGTTCAATACAAAAGGATTCATTAACTGTTGATTATTCGGCTAATGGCGCTCATTATAATACCGCAAAGAATTATATTGAAAGCTACACATACGGTCTTAATGCCGGAGGTATTAATTACAATCAGCTGGTAATGACCAGCAAAACACATATAAACGAGTACGTTATTAATGGAACTACATATTCTGACCAGACACAGTGCTGGAGAGAAAATTATACTTACGGTACATCTTCAACAATTAGTAATGACAATTCCGTCTTTTATCATTATTATTCATGGAACGGGAAACTTGAGAAAACAAGAACTGACGTAACATATATTAATAGGGACTCGAACAGAACAAATAATTTTGAGCTTAGTGATAAAAATTATTACGAAGTATTTGGTTATGGCATGGAAGCAGGAAAACAGGTTTTAGAAGCCATGATGCATGAAGGATCTGTTATTAACCGTTCGGATGAAAGGATTGAGACATATACTTATGGAACGAATATTTCTGAATTTAAAGACGAAGGCAGTTGCACGGTCAGTTCCGGAGTAAATAATGTTATAAATATGACTGAACACAATTTTAGTAACGGAGATTTGGTGAAGTTCAGCGGGGTGTTCACGCCTGAAGGAATACACAGCAATTATACATACTATATTATAAATAAGTCAGACAACGCATTCCAAATTTCCCTGACATTTAATGGGCCTGCGGTTCAATTCACTTATAATACGGCAACAACTCTTGAAGCTTTTAGAGTCATAGGCGACTTTAACAATGACGGAGATACAAATGATACTTTTAATTGGGACGGCAGTGTGCAAAAGACTCAGACCGTTTTTGATTATGTGTTTAATAAAGCGCAAAGTCGTATTGAAAAATATACATATGAATATGATAATTCGATAGGTGATGTTGTGCAAAGAAGCTTGATCTATAAACAACTTCCCTATTCCGGCAATGTTAATGATCCTAATAACATAAATGTAGACAGGTCAAACGATAGGACAGAAGTTTATGAATACGAAAGGCAAGCGGACGACGGAAGTTTACAAAAGACTAAGGCTTCCGTAACTTATAATACGTATCAAAAGGATAATTATTCTTTTATTTATTTCGGTTGCGATTACGATACTTATAATAATCAATACAGCGGAACAATGTCCGGGGAAACACTTCAAAGCCTTATCGCAAAGGGAGCAACTACGGTTTATTATAGAGGGTCTATTAATGCAAGTATAGTTGAAGGTTATAGGCTTATTGATTCAGCTACTGATATTGATTATGTATGGAACGGTAAGGGTTACGAGCTTGCGACTGCAGCCAATGGTTATAATGCTAATGTAAGCAACGGACGTTACTGGAAGACAGGATATTATTATCCTTCCGGCATTCAAACCTCCTATCAAATAAGATATAGCCAGGTATTTTTTTCCAATCCTTTGGAAAGTTTAATTTCAGCTAAGAATTATACAGAAAGCTATTTCTATGATTTACAACCGGGCCAGCTTGTAATGACACAGTTGAGGCATACAAATTCTGTTGACGGCTCGCAAAATAGGACAGAAGATTATACATACGGTACAAATTGTTCTGACGGAGTTACTACCAGCTACTGGGATGGGAGTTTGAAAAGAACCGCAATTAAGATTACATATGATAATAATTCTTCAAAGAACATCCAAGAAACGGATGTTTACGGAGGGCTTGCTGAGTTTGGTCAAGCTGTTCTAAAAACCAAAATTACCACACCCCTAAATTCTGACGGGACAATTAATGCCAGCGGAAACTCTGAAAGACAGGATTATACGTACGGAACAGATATTAGAGATTCAAACGGCAATATTATTGCTGAATGGGATGGAAGCCTGCAAAAGATAAGTGTTTCAGTAACTTATGGCATTCCAGGTTTTTATCAGAGCAATAGCTTTAGTTTTGGCACTGGCCAAATTGATGGAACAATGCCAGGAGAAGCGATTCAAGTCCTGGCTAGCCGGGGCGCTACTGCCAGCGGTGCTGCAGCAGGATTTTATCAAAAACTTGTTGATTCTGCTTCCGGTGTTCCATATGTATATAAAGGCAGCGGTGCTTTTGAAGACCCTAGCAGTTATGAAGCCGCAACCCTAGCCAACGGGTATGTAGATGTTGGTCCTGAACCAGAAAGGTTATATATGAGGATTTCGGATTCTACATTACACGGCGTGATTTACTTTGTAAATCCAATATTGCCGGACCCGAAAAGTTATATTGAAAATTACTCCTATGATCTAGTATCCGGAGAAACTTCTCTGATAAAAATGGAGCATATCGGTTCGGTTGATAAATCCGAAGACAGAATAGAAAATTATCAATATGTAAGGCTGTTTGACGGCAGTTTAAAGATTCAAATCTTGCAGGTTCACTACACAACCGATTATAACAAAAGTTATAGAAAAAGCTTTAGCTATATAAGTGACGCATACACATACGGATCTACTTTTGAACTTGAAGCAAACGTAATATATGCCGGCATTGATCAGGATGGGGCACACATAGCGGACCACAGTCAAGACAGGGTTGAAACCTATACATATACACAGGTGGCAGACGGTAGTTGGAAAATTAATACGATAGAAAAAAATTATTTATATACTACAGCACTAAATAGCAGAGAAACCTACAGCTATGCCAAGTTTTACGGCGAGATAAAGGAAAGTCAAGTAGTATATTTCGATTATTCTCAATATCAATCAAACAGGACAGAGACTTTTTCTTATACAAGGCAGGCGGACGGCAGCCTGCAAAAAACCCAAACTGACGTTATTTATGATGTAAACGTTGCCAACAATTATAGAGAACAGTATTTGTTCGATACTTTTGACTCTGCCGGGAATAACTATCACCAGCTTGTTATGACTGCAATGATTCATACAGGTCTTTCCTTTGATGTAGGTGGCATTAGCTATAATGACACTTCAGAAGACAGGATTGAACGATATGTTTATGGAAGATCCGTTGATGAAAATACTTCCGGAGACTTGAATAATGACGGAGACACAAATGATACTTACTCTTGGGACGGGAGCCTGCAAAAGGTTGGTGTTTCTGTTAGCTATTCTATTCCGCCATACTTGCAACAAAACAATAATTTTACGGGAATATATGCACAACAAGCTATAAATGGAACAATTACTGCGAAAACAATTGAATATTTTATTAATAAGGGTGCGGTCTCGGTTTATGAGAGTGCATGGAACTCATATGTGCTTAGAGGTAGTTATAATAATCAGCTTTATAACTATGTGTACAAAGGAAGTGGCCCTATTGATGATGTAAATAGTTATGAACTTGCCACAGCAGATAATGGCTATAGTTCTTTAGGTACAGCATACTATACTAAAGATAATAAGACATACAGCGCAATGTTTTTTAATGTTAATCCCATAAAAAGTTTGGACCCTGACCCGAGAAGTTATACGGAAACAATAGCGTATCAAAATCAAAGCGGAGAAATTGTTGAATATATAAAAAAGCATATCGGAATTTCTGACCATTCGCAAGACAGGTTTGAGACATATTCCCATGCAAATAGCGTTTCTTCAGCCGGTACTACTTTTACTTGGGACGGGAGCCTTCAGAAAACCGGGATTCAAGTCAGATATACGCTAAATTCCCAGAAAAATTATGATGAAAGCAATATTTACGGCATTAGGCAAGGCAATATTAAGCTAGTTACAATGGTTCACGACGGCGTAACCGATAAATCAGAGAGCCGTACCGAAACTTATTCATATTTAACAGCGGAAGACGGATCAATTCAGAAAGCTTCAGTGAATTGCGATTATTCAGTCGGCGCAACACATTATAATATTGCAGATAATTATACTGAAAGTTATACATACGGTCTTAGCAGTAGCGGTGGTACATATTACGGTCAGCTAGTTCAGCTAAATAAGACACATATTAACCAATACACAATTAACGCGACTCAATATTGGGATCAATCCCAGTGTTGGACAGAAACCTACACTTACGATTGGCAAACCGGAGCGGACAGTTCTCTTCAAAGAACAAGAACTGATGTAACATATGTAAATTTAAACGGTATTACTCCCAACCCTGGCCTAACTGATAAGAATTATTACGAAGTATATTATTATAATTTTATATCAGGAGACGTTGTACAGACAAAAATGGTCCACTGCGGACTAGGCGCTAATAGTTCCTATGTTAGATCTGAGACCTATACGTATGCAAGATCACTGCAGGAAGATGCCATTACCGGCGACTTAAACGGTAACGGCAGCGATGGATCAGCTATTCCTTGGGATGCTTTTGTATGGGGTGGCAGTCTTAAAAAAATATCTACTGTATTTGATGATTTTATTAATCAATTTGACAAAACACAAAGCCGAATTGAGAAATATACATATGAATACAACGCTTCGTTAGGCCAGGTTATTCAAAAGAGTATGGTTAACAAGGCCCAAATAATTGCTGGATATGCGAATCCGGATCAATCAGATGACAGAATTGAAATTTATACTTATACCAGGCAGCTGTCTACGGACGGCAGTGTGCATTCCAGGCACTAGTTTTATCGATCATTCTCAAGACAGAACGGGAATTTATACTTACGGGATAAATTTAAATGACGGAGTTACAACCTATGCCTGGGACGGGAGTTTAAAAAAGATCGGTATTAAAATTACTTATGATAATGACGCCGCAAAAAATACTTTAGAAGTAAGTATTTACGGAGGACTTGCTGAGTACGGTAAATCAGTTCTAATAACAAAAATTATCTATCAGATGAACAATGGCGGAACTGCAACTGTTGGAATCCCGGTTAGAGAAGATTATACATTTGGCACAAACATTAAAGATTCAAACGGCAATATTATTGCTTCATGGGACGGAAGCCTGCAAAAAACACGAGTCTCGGTAGCTTATCCGCTTGATTATTCTAGCAACATATTTTCTTGTATTTCGAATTCTTCGCAAGTAGTAAGCACTCCTATAAATCTGCAGACAATTCAATCCTATATCTTATCAGGAATAACTACTATTCCAACGGCTAACGGGTATAAAATTGTCAATTCAAATGGCATAGATTATGTGTTTGAGAGCAATTCTTTTGTCCTTGCGACTCTAGCCAACAATTATATAAACAATGGAGACGGAACTTATACAAAAGCGGGCCAAATATATTCGCCTGTATATTTTCAGGAATCATTTGCAAATCACAGGGATTACATTGAAAACTACAAATATTCAATTATTTCCGGTGAAATTGTTATATCAGAGATGACTCATAGCGGAACAAGTTTAGTTAACAAATCTGAAGATAGGACAGAAACTTATCAATATGCCAGACAAGTGGACGGAACTTTAAAATCAACCATAACGGAAGTTCGTTATACAGAAGATTACAGCAAGAATTATAGAAAAACCCTTATATATTCAACAAATATATACCTCTATGGAACTGTTCAAGTTCTTGAGATGGATATTGCGGGTTTGAACCAGGATGCATTGCATCTAGCCGAGCACAGCCAGGACCGAAATGAAATATATACATATATTCAAGTGGCGGACGGAAGCTGGAGAAAGTATACAATAAGGAAAGATTATATTTACACGATTGAAAAAAGCGGGATTGAAACTTATAGTTACAGTACGTTTTCTGGTGAGGTAAAAGAAAGCCGGATGGAATATGTCGGGCTATTTTCTGACCATTCACAGGATAGGCTGGAAACCTATACGTATGCAAGGTCATTGCGGGAAAATGCGACTACCGGAGATCTAAACGGGAATGCGAGTCAGAATGAATTAATAACCTGGGACGGCAGCCTTCAAAAGACTCAAGTCTCGGTAGTTTATACGATTTCACAAAATCAGAGTATAAACTTTTGGTTTTCACAAGGAGGCAGCAATTTCAATGACACAATGAGTGTGCAAACAATTAAAAACTTTGGTTTTATGGGAGCCACTACTGTTTCTGACGGGGCAGGTGCATATAAGCTTATTGATTCTGCTACTGGTGCGGATTATGTCTATAAAGGCAGCGGCGATTTAAATAATACCGGCAGTTATGAGCTTGCTACCGCCGCTAACGGTTATTCCGCCTCCGGACCTGACTTGTATGTAAAGGTTGTTAACGGTAATCCTGTGGAATATAGCGCGATAAAATTTTATATTTCTTTACCTGCGATACTACAAAAAAGTTATACAGAATTCTACGGTTACGTGATGATATCCGGCGAGCTAGTCGTAAAGAAAAGCAAACATATCAGCCTAACTTCTGACCAATCGGAAAACAGGACTGAAACTTATTTATATTCAAGCCAGGACGACGGCAGTTTGAAGAAAACAAGAAATTCTGTCAATTATATTGTTGATTGGGGCAAAAATTATATTGAGAATTACACTTATGGCTTGGTTTCAAGCGAGCTTGTTCAGACAGTAATGTCATTTGACGGCACTTCCGATAATTCAAATGACAGGACTGAAACCTATACATATTCAAGGACAGTTAAGGAAGGTGCTGCGCAGGACATAAACAGTAACGGAGTAACAGGTGAACTTCTATTTCTCTGGGACGGGAGCCTGCAAAAGACGGGAGTTCAAACCAGATATACATTAACTTCCCAAAAGGATTTCAATGAAAGTTTTATATACGGCCTTGTGCATGGCAGTGTTGAAATAACTACGAAGTTTAGTGACGGTGTTACTGACCATTCAGATGCGAGGACAGAGACCTACACATATGATCGCCAGTCGGACGGCAGCCTAAAGAAAACAGGGTCCTCAGTGCGGTATAACCTAAACTGGATTAAGGATTATAACGAAACTTATATTTATGATTTCTATGGTTTAACCTCAGGCGAACTTGTTCAGACGGATTTGGTATATGATGGTTTGTACGATAATTCAAACGATAGGACAGAGACCTACACCTTTGACCGCCAATCGGACGGCAGTCTAAAAATGGAAACCGCTCATGTTCAATATTCAATTGATTATGCAAAAAGCTATACGAAAACTTTTACTTATGAAAGCGATATGACAATATACAACTCAGCTCTTATGACATCGATGGTTTACCAAGGTTTTGATCTGGATGTTTCTCATAAAGCTGACCATAGCCAGGATAGAACTGAGGCCCATCAATATGTAAAAGTGGCGGATGGCAGTTGGCAGACATGGAAGGTGACAAAAAATTATGATTTTAACAGAATACAAAACGGCACTGAAACTTATAATTACGGTACTTTTAGCGGCGAGATAAAAGAAAGTCAGATGGTATTTATAGGTTCGGGAGGAGACAACTCGGAAAACAGGATTGAAACTTATTTATATACAAGGGCATCAGATGGGAGCCTGCAAAAAACTCAGATGGACGTTTTGTATTATAGTATTAACGGCAATCAATCAAAATCGTATAGAGAAATTTATACTTATTGCGATGCGACGCTCCTGGCTTCGTATCATCAGCTTGTTTTAAGACAGCTGCGTCATGAAGGCCTTCAGTTTAGCGTTCTAGTTAATGGGATTGAAGTTAATTATACCGATAACTCTCAAAACAGGACTGAAGTCTATGGTTATGGCACTACTTTTACGGAGACCGGCAGTTCGGGCGATCTTGATGGTAACGGCAGTGATGGAAGTATAGCTCATCCCTGGAACATTATTAACTGGGACGGAAGCCTGCAAAAGATCGGTATAAACATTACGTATGATAATGATTCCTCAAAAAATGTACTAGAAAGAAATGTTTACGGGGGTGCTTCTGAATACGGACAAACGGTTTTAAAAACAAAAATTACAACTCCTGCCAAAATTGATGGTACTGTTAATACTGCGGGAATTGTAATGAAAGAAAATTACTTCTACGATACAAGCTCAACTATTAACGGTAATAGCTATAGCTGGGACGGGAGCCTGCAAAAGACGCAAGTATCGGTAAGTTATGATTATAATTTTGTAAATAAT
>JAPLKN010000073.1 GCA_026388075.1 Elusimicrobiota bacterium | reverse complement strand
AAAGTATTAAACCCTCCTCTTTCTTAAATGCTGAGTTTGAAACTCTAAGATTGGCTCCGGCGGTAGTCCCTTAACTAGGGATTGCGTGCTCATTCGGTGCAGCCGCTCCGAACTCCGCGCGCGAAGACTCTCGCCAAGGTTCTCGCCCTAGCGACAAAGAAATAGCCCAAAACCGCTCCCCTTCAGGGGCAATTTTGGGCTATACTCCGGCGGTAGGACTCGAACCTACAACCCTTCGGTTACAAGTTTCCCTAACTTTCATTAGGACTTGGACTATATCATCTCCATATCCATTTTTCTGGATTTAGGGGGCGGGGGCTTCCCCCTGCTGTTTAGCTTTGCTAAACAAATCTACAGGGGTACGACCTTGCGGTCTAGTCTCTGCACCTTCCCTTCGATTCATGGTTCGAGAAGCTCACCATTTCACTCAGGGCTTGGCTCAGGATTACCTTACATCTCTCGATAATCAGGATTTCCTGAATTCACCCGCTTTTTCAATCACGCTTTCGCGTGAAAGCTGCCTTTTTACCCTTCGACTCTGTGGTTCAAAAACGTTAACCACTTCGCTCAGGGTCAACTACGTTGACAGCCGAATGCTCCACCATTGAGCTACGCCGGAATTATTACTACAGTTATGAGTAATGAGTTTTGAGTAATGAGCTAAATACTTTCTATATTCATGCTACAGATCATCACGAATTATTCATTACTACTTCTTAATGAACGTTTCAAGCCGCTTATCATCTTTGATATTTCTTCTAACTTCAATTTAATGGTAGAATGGATTTCCTGCGAAACATACTCTTCTTTAAGAACAATATCAAAAATTGAAACTACTTCAAACACAGAACCTCTTGAAATATCCAAAAAATGCAAAAACTCTTTCTTACTTCTTGCTGAACCCTCAGCTATATTAAGCGCTATGGATACAGCTGCTCTTCTTATCTGGCTTGTCAATCCAAAAACTTCCTTATCAGGAAAACTCTTGGTTATTTCATAAATATCGTGAGCTAGCTTTATTCCTTTTTTATAAACTTCGAGATTTTCAAAATAAAACTCTTGGCCCATCGTTTTTACTCATTACCCATTACTCATTTCTCATTACTAAGGGATTCCAATTTTAGCAGTTTATTCCATTTCTGGTCAACTTCAGCTTGTATGCTGTCAAGAATCGCCTGATTCTCAGGTTTAAATAAATGCTTAAATCTTGACTGTTTTTTCATAAACTCTGCTACGGGCTTTTTCTCTTTCGGTTTAGAATTGATTTTATACTGCCCGTTTACAACTTCATATATCGGCCACATACAGGTTTCAACAGCAAGACGCCCGATAGACATTGTTTCTTCGGGAGGATAGCCCCATCCAAGACGGCAAGGCTGCAATATATTTATAAATGAAGGGCCGTCAGTTTCCAGCGCCTTTTGAACCTTTGTAACAAAGTCATTCCAGTTTCCTACGACTGCCTGGGCAACATAAGGAATATCGTGGGCAGCCATAATTGCAGTCAGATCTTTTCTAAACTGCTCTTTTCCCATCTTGACTTTTCCAGCCGGCGCAGTTGTAGTATGCGCGCCTTTAGGTGTTGCTCCGGATCTTTGAATGCCGGTATTCATATATGCTTCATTGTTATAGCAAATGTAAAGCAATCTATGTCGTCTTTCAACCGCGCCTGAAAGCGATTGCAGTCCTATGTCGTAAGTTCCGCCGTCTCCGCCAAAAGCGATAAATCTTATGTCGTCCTTAATCTTACCCTGTTTTTTTAGACTTCTATATGCTGACTCTATACCGCTGCAGGTGGCCGCTGAGTTTTCAAATGCTGAATGAAAAAAAGGAACTTTCCATGCGGTATATGGAAATATCGTAGATGCAACTTCAAGACAGCCTGTTGCGCTTGTTACAACTACAGGTTTATCCGAAGCTGCCAGCATAGCCTGCCGGGCAATAATACCCGCCCCGCAGCCGGCGCACAAACGGTGGCCTCCGGTAAATAAGTCTTCTTTTTTGCACAGTTCTTTCAAATTAGCCATTTTTAATATTTCTCCTTAACGTTTTTGCTCGTCGTGCTTTTCCTGATATATTTCTTTGCTTTCCTGATTGAGCTTCTTTTGTATCTCTTTTCTTTCCTGGACAGTAACTTTGCCGTCTGATCTTGCTTCCTGCTTCATTTTCCTTATTTCTTTTTGGTCTTGTTTAAGTTCTTTCGCCTCTTCTTTTGTTAATTCCCCGCTTCTAACACCCTGCCTGATCCTTTCATTTTGATTTACTTGCTTTTTGGAAACATTTTTCATCGGTTTATAGGCAAATACCGGAGAACTAACAGCCGAAATCAAAGCGAATAAAAGAAATATTTTAAAAAAACTTTTCATATTTGCCTCCTATTATCTTAAGTTTATGTATTCTATTTCTTTGTTAAATTTTTCGCCCGATTTTATTTTTTCAAGTTTTGAAAATACTTCTCTGAAATGATCAAGTATTATATCCCTTCCGCCAAGGCCATAAACACAATTGATAGTTTTAGGCGAGTTGGCGCCCAAGTGCGTAAACAATGCCGAAGTTACATCGGTATATAACGGCGCAAATGCTGCAGAACAAGAATCTGCCCTATCCATAATAGCTAAAGCTTTTACTTTTGCAAGATCCTGAGCAAGCTCTTTATGCGGGAAGGGGCGGAATACTCGAATTTTTATCAGGCCTGCTTTAACGCCTTTTTTTCTAAGCTCGTCTACAACTACTTTTGCTGTACCCGCAGCCGAACCGATAATTATAATTGCAGTTTCTGCGTCTTCCATTCTATATTTTTCGTAAAATGAATATTCTCTGTTAAAATTTTCTGAAAAATCCTTGGCAACATCAAGAATAATTTGTTTTGAACTAGTCATCGCTTCTGCAAGCTGAACCCTATGTTCAAAATAGTAATCCTGAAGATCTATAGCTCCAAGCGTAAAAGGTTTTTTGATATCTAGAAGATATCTTTCAGGTTTATATTCGCCGACGAACTTTTTAACATCTTCATCCGGCAGAAGCTCCACTACCTCCATGCAATGGCTTATAATAAAACCGTCAGTAGTAACCATCACCGGGAGCTTGGCTTTTTCTGCAATACGCACAGCCTGGATAAGATTGTCGTATGCTTCCTGCGAATTCTCAGAATAAATCTGAATCCATCCGGAATCGCGTGCACCCATAGTATCGGATTGATCTCCATGAATATTGATCGGTGCGGATAACGCCCTGTTTACATCTGAAAGAATAATCGGTAAACGCAACCCTGCCGCGATGTAGAGCATTTCCCACATCAAAGCAAGCCCTTGCGAAGAAGTACCTGTCATAACTCTGGCACCGGCAGCACTTGCGCCAATACAGGCAGACATCGCAGAATGCTCGCTTTCAACAGCAACGTATTCCGTCGGCACTATTCCGTCCGCGACAAACTGAGAAAATATCTGAACAATTTCAGTAGCCGGTGTAATGGGATAAGCCGCAACAACATCCGGAGAAATTTGGCGCATCGCCTCTGCCATTGCCTCGTTGCCGGTTTTTGCCGCTAATTTTCCTTTTGAGTAGGTTGTTGTAATCATAAAGCTCCTCTAATTTTATTTTTAAGGGACTATTCTACTAAATTAGTAAAATAATTTCTAGGACTGCTTCCCTATCCAGAGGTCTTCAAAATATTTCCAAAAGATATCCGCCGATTCATCGTTTCTTATTAAAACATTTGCTTCCCTATTTTTTCCCAACCCGCTTATTACCCAGTTAGTAGAACCCAAAATTACTTTTTTGTCGCATATTAAAAGCTTGGCGTGGGTAATAATATCCGATGGGACAAATTTTATCTCAATATTATTTCCGGATAAATATTTAAATGTGCCGGCATTCATTTCGTTTAATTTTTCATCGTGACCGCTTTTTTCCAGTATCACCCTTACGCTTACTCCTCTTCTTTTGGCATCGCAGAGAGCCCGCAGGAGACGGTTCGGTTTGCTGGAATAATATTTTGGCATAAAGTTAGCCATATAAAGAATCACGCCGACATTTTTTTTGGAATTACTAATCAGCTCAAGCGCATAGTCAAAATAATTTTTGTCAAAAACGGGTACTGCAATAAATTCAGAGCCTATTTCAAGGAAATTAATATTTTTGTTAAAAACCTCATTTTTCCAAAGCATTTCAAAATACTCCTGATATATCTTTGAAACACTGGCATCATTAATTAACACATTGGTTTCATTGTTTTCATCAATGGATTTTTCGCTAAAATTTGTGGAGCCCAGCAAAGTAACCGCCGCATCAGCTATAATAAGTTTTGCATGAAGCTTCCTTTTCGGATTTCCAAGTTTTATTTTAACGCCAAAAGAAGAAAAATCATCTAGGGCTCCTGCGTTTTCTTTTATTGAGCCGTCAAGCAATACCCTCACTTTAATGCCCCTTTTAGCTGCATCTCGAATGGCGTTCTTGATTTTTAGTGTTGTGGAATCATTCTTAAAATAATAATGAGCTATGGATATAGAGCTTTTTGATGAATTTATTATTTCTAAGCATTCTTTAAGATATGCCCTGTTTACTACGGGAACCACTATTTTCCCGTTAATTGTGTTCTCGCCTTTTATATATAAGGAAAAAAGCAAGCAAAAAACAGCCGGCAATAACCTTACTATTTTAGATAACTTCATATTAATACACCGTTCCTAATAGGTATAAATTGAAACTTGGGATTACTAATTGTATCATAGTTTATAATTTAAATGAAGTCTATGGTTTTATAGTATCTTTGCTTTCTTAGGCGAAATCCCCGCCCGCCTTCTCATTTCCACCCCAGGCGGATCTGCCTTGGGCATGACATCTACGGACTTATACCGCCAAGGCGGGATGGTTTTTTGCGAAGGCGGATAAAATAAGGCGCGGGTTGACAAAAAACGAATAATAGAATAGAATAATCCTTGCCATTAAAATTTTAAACATCAAAAAGATTTATTAATAGGAGGGACATTATGCGTAAACTTGTTTTATTGTTTTCTTTTTCAGTTTGCATGGTTTTGTTTTTTTCTGGGATTTCTTTTTGTGAAGATTATCTATCCGGTTCGGAATCTTCTCAGCAAGAAAGTGTAGCTGCTACCGAATCGACGGATGTACAAAGCGGATCCGAATATTCAGCTGAATCCTCAAAGGTTTTGCTGGCAGAAAGAACTTCAAGGGATACTAAATTCAGAGAAAAAAGCTTTCTCAGTCCAAAAAAATGGAAAGGCGACGGCACTATTGTAGGCGAAAAAGATAAAAAAGTAAGCATTACTGCCGGAGATACAGTTTACACGAACCTCGGATCATACGAAGTAAAAGAAGGAACGAGATGCGATGTATTTAGAAAAAACGGCAGAATCAAACACCCAAAGACAGGAAAATTAATAGGCTATGAAGTGCGCTATATAGGAGTAATCGAGATTACCGGAAATGTAGGATTGGATTCTTCTATAGCCCGAGTTATTAGTTCCCGCGAACCTATTATTATCGGCGACGAACTCAAAATCGTAGAAACAGAAAAATAATATGAGGCTTCATACAAAACTCTTCATCCTCATTATTATTGTTTTCATTATTTCTATAAGCTGGGCCATAAATTATATTAAAAAAGGCGATTTTGAAAGATATATTGATTCCCGCCATAGCACTATAATCCCCCCGGTCCAGTATTTTTTTGCAATGACGTTAAACCTTTCCGCCAGGAAGGAATCCGCATTGCGCTGGTTTCTAAAAATACACGAGCAATATCCCAAAAATTATTATGCCCCTCTTGGATGGTCGGAAGCAATAGAAATCCTTGATCAAAAAAATGACAAAAAGAGGCTGGAAGAGGAAATAAATAAATTCCTGGAAGAATATCCCGACGATCCCAAAACCGAGATTATGCGCAAAAAATTATTTTTACTCAAAAATGCTTAACAAATTGCTACGCAACATTGTTCTTTTTATATTGCCCTTCCTTTTTCTGGCATCATTTTTAGAAGCTTCGTATACTCTGGTTGTATTGGGGGATTTCACCAAAGAACAATCCGAATCTTTATGCAGGCAGTTATCATCGCGGGGATATCCTGTTTATTTGTTATACGGAGAAAACCCCGAAGTCCGCATAGGGCCTTATGATACACGGGAAAAGGCGCAAGATGTTTTAACGTCGATTGAACAAGAAGAGCAAATAAATACAAAAATAATTGAGGAAGAAAATTTTGACCAGCTAATTCCTGAAGACGAAACTCAAGACAAGGAACTGGCAGGAAAAATAGTAAATGAAGAAACAAAAAATCTTTATAGCGATGAAAGGGCAAAAAAAATAGTTTCTTTAGGGCTTGATCTTTTCGGACACCCTTACAAATACGGCGGCGAAAGCATAGGGCAAGGCATAGATTGCTCTTTTTTTGTTCAGACAATTTTTAAGGATCTCGGCATAGATTTGCCGAGAACTGCCTATTATCAATATGCAAAGGGCGTAAAAGTAGAAAAAGAAAATTTGAAAGTCGGGGATTTGGTCTTTTTCAAAAAAGTATATTATTCCAAGAAGAAGGACAAAAAAGGCAATAGGATAACTTATTCCCGCATTAATCATGTCGGCATATATATCGGAAACGGCGAGTTAATCCATGCCACAGTAAATGTAAAACATGTAACTATTTCCCGCCTAGATGAGCCTTATTTTGTGAGGCATTATGCAGGCGCCCGCAGGGTATTAAGCGATTAGGTTATTTTTGGCAAATCTATAAGAAAATAACTCAAAATTTAATGAACCTCCCCTGTAGCAAGCTGCGGGGTATCAGATGTTCCCCTCTTTGAAAAAGAGGGGTGAGGGGAGATTCAATAACGTCAAATCCCTCTCAATCTCCCTTTTTCAAAGGGAGAAGTTATTGGTTGCCCCGCATAAAGATGCGAGGAATTGCAAGTTAATTATGAATTTTTCAAACGAAGATAAGTCAATTATCGCGCTAAATTTGGTCCCTCATCTTGGTTACGGGCAGTTTCAAACTCTGATAAATAGTTTCGGCTCAGCTTCAAATATTTTAGAAGTCCCGGAAAACGAACTTTTAAAGGTTCCCGGAATTTCTCAAAAACTTGCTAAAGGCATATCCGAAATTAAAAATACAAATAATGCTGAGAAAGAAATAACTGATGCCGAAAGAATCGGAGCAAGAGTCTTAACTTACAAAAATAAAGATTATCCTGAACCGTTAAAAAATCTTTCTGACTATCCGCCCGTTATATATGTCCTGGGCAGCCTGCTGAAAAAGGATTTTTTCAGCGTAGCAATTGTTGGAACGCGAAAGCCCACGCCTTACGGAATATCGGCTGCTTCTTTCTTTGCTGCGGAATTTGCCAGATCAGGGATTGCCTGCATCTCAGGACTTGCAAGGGGAATTGATACAGAGGTTCACAAAAGTTGCATTAAAGAAAAAGGAAGAACGATAGCTGTTTTAGGAAACGGCTTAAACAAGCATTATCCTCCGGAAAACAAAAAACTGGAAGAAGAAATCACTAAAAACGGCGCTTTGATAAGCGAATTTCCGTTAAATTCTCAGCCTGATAAGGAAAATTTTCCAAGGAGGAACCGCATAATCGCCGCAATGAGTCTTGCAACTTTAGTTATTGAAGCGGATATTAAAAGCGGAAGCCTTATTACTGCAAAGCATGCCCTTGATCAGGGAAAAGATATTTTTGCAGTTCCCGGCCCGATATTTTCAAAATATTCAAAAGGCACTAACAGTTTGATAAAATCCGGTGCGCATTTAGCCGAATCCGCAGATGATATTATTGATGAAATCAATCCTTTTAAGAAACTCTTGAAAGAGAAGAAAATATTCATTAAAAAAGAATGCGAAAAATCTTTTGCTTTTGGAAATTCTGAACAAAAAATATTAAACTTTTTGGAAAATGAATTAAACGGAACATCTATTGATAATATCACTCAAAAACTTGATATCCCATCTAAAGAAACGGCTTCATCGCTTTTGGGGCTTGAACTAAAAGGGCTGGTAAGGTCGCTTCCGGGCAAGATCTATATAAAAACGCAATAAAAAGGAAATAGAAATGAGCAAATTTCTTGTAATAGTAGAGTCTCCTGCAAAAGAAAAAACAATCTCAAAATTTCTTGGCAAGGATTTCATAGTTAAAAGCTCGTATGGCCATGTACGGGATCTGCCTAAAAGTAAGCTGGGCGTTGATACGGAAAATAATTTTGAACCTAAATATATTTTAATCCAGAGAGCAAAAAAAATAATATCTGAACTTAAAAAAATCAGCGATAAATCTCTTGCGGTATATATTGCGACTGATTACGACCGCGAGGGCGAAGCTATAGCCTGGCATCTTAAGGATGCATTAAAACTTTCTGATGAAAAAACCAAACGAATAACTTTTACTGAAATAACCAAAGATGCGATTACTGAAGCGGTAAAACATCCAAGAAAAATTGACTCAAATCTTGTTAACAGCCAGCAGGCCAGAAGAATTTTAGACCGGCTGGTAGGATATGAACTTTCCCCTCTTTTATGGCGCAAAATAAAGTACGGGCTTTCTGCCGGAAGAGTACAGTCCGCAGCGCTCAGGATAATCTGTGACAGAGAAGAAGATATAAAAAGTTTTAAGCCTCAGGA
>JAPLKN010000072.1 GCA_026388075.1 Elusimicrobiota bacterium | reverse complement strand
TTTCTTTGCTTCTTCAAGCCATGCGTCAAATTTTACTTTTTGGAGTATATTACGGATGTATTTTTTTGCGTTTTGGCTGGACATGGCGGTCAAAGTCTTTTCGCTGACTTTTTTTATGATATGATATCCAAACTGGGTTTTAATTACATCCGAAACTTCATTGATTTTTAACGGAAAAACCGCTTTTTCAAACTCTGGAACTAAATCCCCTTTTTTAAAAGGTCCTATGAGCCCTCCCTTTCCTGCCGAAACCGAATCTTTTGACAATTCTCTAGCCAGCTTGGAGAAATCCTCGCCGCTTTTTATCCTTTCTAAAACCTTTTTTGCTTCTTCAACAGTATTAAGAAGTATATGCTTTGCTGTTATTTCAACCGGACGGGTAAAATCTTTTTTATTTTCGGCATAATACTTTTCCACTTCCTGATCTGAAGGAACTATCCTTTTAGAATTAAGTTTCTTTACATAGAATTCCATTAAAAGGCTTTCTTCAAAATCTTTTAAACGTCTTATCTGGTCTTTTTTAAAATCATTTAAGGCATCAATATATTCCTTTGACTTTTTAACGCCTTCCTTTCTGGCAGCTTCAAGAACAACCCTTTCGCGTACTAAAAGATCCAAAAACTGCTTTTTCCCGGCTTCAGTGCTCAAAAAGCCCATATAACTGGCCGGCGCTTCCCGCATCCGTTCCTCTAGTATTTTAGCTGTAATTTTATCGTCGCCTATTTTTGCTATGACCTCATTTTTCTTGCTGCAGCCCTGAAAACAAAACAAAAGAAACAATCCAAAACATATGGTCTTTTTCATGTAATTATATTCTCCTTCATTAATGTTAGAGCATCCTAACAAATTTTAATTTATAAGTCAATGCAAGAAAATTCTCCTTATTTGCTCTATTTCTAAATTAATGCTATAATCTGCTCGTTTGATTCTAATTTTTTAACATAAAGGCTGATAAATGAGCAAACTTCCTGACTTAAAAATCGGAGATTTAAGGGCAAACCCGCCAATAATACAGGGTGGTATGGGTGTTAGAATTTCTTTGGCAAACCTAGCAGCCACTGTTGCTAATGAGGGCGCTATCGGCACTATTGCTGCCGCTTTGATAGGTGGAACAAAAAGCCATATGAAAATGGACGAGTTTAAAAATGCGGACACAAAGGAGCTTATTGCCCAAATCAGAAAAGCCAGGTCCATGACAAAGGGAATAATTGCCATAAATGTGATGGCGGGGCTTACAAATTATGCAGAATTAAGTACTGCAGCAGCAAAAGAAGGAATTGATATAATATTTTCTGGCGGCGGACTGCCTTTAAATCTGCCAAAACTAGTAAAAGGAACCAAAACTAAAGTTGCCCCCATTGTTTCTTCCGGCCGTACTGCAGATATAATATGTCGAAACTGGATAAGAAAATATAATCATGCCCCGGACGCCATAGTGGTTGAGGGAGCGCTGGCCGGGGGCCATCTTGGGTTTTCATTGGAAGAGCTTTCTGATGAAACTAAAACACCGAAACTTGAAGATATAGTCGTTGATGTAATTAATGTGGCAAAAAAATTTGAAAAAGAATCGGGCAAAAAGATTCCAGTTATAGCCGCGGGCGGAATATATGACGGCAAAGATATAGCAAAATTTTTGAAACTTGGCGCTTCGGGGGTTCAGATGGCCACAAGGTTTGTGTGCACAAATGAATGCGACGTTTCGCAGGAGTTTAAAAATGCTTATATTAAAGCCAAAAAAGAAGACATCTGCATAATAAACAGTCCTCTTGGCATGCTCGGGAGAGCAATAAAAAACGAGTTCCTGGAAAAAGCAAAAAGAGGCGAAATAAAATTTGAATGCCGTTACCAATGCATAAAACCCTGCATACCGGACAAATCGCCTTATTGCATAGGCGACGCACTAGTTAATGCCGCGAACGGAAACTTGAAAGACGGTTTTGTATTCTGCGGAGCCAATGCTTACCGAATAAATAAAATTGTTCCCGTTAAAGAACTGATACGAGAACTAGTAACAGAAGCAGAAGCAAACTACTAACGGCGTTCTTTTGCTCTTTTGCTCTCTTGTTCGTTAGCTCATTGAAGCCTTTGAGCAATCGAACAATAGAACAATGGAACAATAGAGCGCTTTAATTTTATGAGTCTAACTAACCTAATCTTTCTTACCTGTCTTGCTTTCTTAGGAATAATCTACTTTTTCATCGGAATAACTAAAAAGGATTACCCCCTTATTATCTGCGGAATTTTTCTTGGTTTTTATGCTCTTTTTGTAAAAGATTTTTTCTGGCTTTCCTTTCTTGGGCTGACTTTTATTTTGGCTCCATTTATTATAAGCAGAAATTTTATAAGATTTTTGTCCAACAAAAAAGAGGAGAAGATTATGGATCCTATTCTTTTGAGAAGAAGCATTAGAAAATACGCTCTGAAAAAAGTGCCTCAGGAAATTATTGAATACCTGCTCGAAGCTGCGCAAAGCGCGCCTTCTGCCGGCGGCGAGGCTCCCTGGCATTTAATTGTAATAAATTCAAAAAGTTTATTAGAAAAAATTACTGAAATACACTCGCGAGCTCAGATGCTTAAAGAAGCCCCGCTCGCGATAGCTATATGCTGCGATTTGAAACTTGAAAAACTTAAAGGATTTTGGGTACAGGATTGTTCCGCTGCGACTGAGAATATCCTATTAGCTGCCCAGACAAAAGGGCTTGGATCTTGTTGGCTTGGGGTTTATCCCAGGCAGGATAGAGTTGAAGGACTAAAAAAACTCCTTTGGCTGCCGGAAAATATTGTCCCCTTTTCCATCGTTGCTTTAGGTTATCCTCAAGAAGAAAAACCTTATCAAAAAAGATATAATGCAGAAAGAATCCACTATAACGGCTGGTAACGCAATTGCTTACAGCGTTAAAAGTTATGAAAGTTAAGAAAGTTATAAAGTTAAATGCCTGCAATTAAGATTTTTATAATCTTCTAAAACCTTAATTTCTTAACACCGTTTTTCAATAAAAATGAAGAAACTGTTATTTTTAGCTGCCATAATACTTTTTCTAACCGATAGTTCCTTCGGGGCGTTTTCAAAAAGCGATGCCGGGACAACGACAGCCTCATTTTTAAAGCTTGGAGCAGGAGCGCGATCCGCAGGTCTTGGCGATGCGTTTTGTTCCGTTGCCGATGATTCCACCGCGATTTTCTGGAATCCTGCCGGACTTTCAAGGATCCAAGGAACTTCTTTTTCTTTTATGCACGCCTTATGGTTTGAAAATATAAGTTACGACTGGATATCTTTTGCAGGGCCCACAAAATTCGGAACTTTTGGCGGAGCTGTTCAATACCTTTCTTACGGAGCCATAAAAAAAACCGACAGTACCGGAACAGAAATTTCTGACTTTACCCCGAGCGATTTGGCGTTAAGCTTATCGTACGGCAAGAATTTTTCGGGCGTGCTTTTGGGAACAACGATTAAATATATTTCATCAAGAATAGAACAAACGGCAACCGCTTACGCTTTTGATGCGGGCGCGAAAATATTGTTAGGTTATGAAGACAAATTCGCGCTGGGTTTGTGCGTTCAAAATTTCGGAACAACAATGAAATTTGAGGAGACTGAAGAAGCCCTGCCGTTCAGCATTAAGGCCGGCTGTTCATACAAAGTAAACGATGAATGGCTTTTAGCGCTGGATCTAAATTCCGCCATAGACAATGATCCTTTCTTTTGTTTAGGCAGCGAATATACGACTGAAATAACGAACGATGCCCGATTGTCAGCAAGGGCAGGATATAATCCAAGAACACAAAATATTCCCGGTTTTACAAATTTCACGTTTGGGTTGGGCGTTGACTACGGCGGATATATTTTTGATTATGCTTTTGTTCCTTTGGGAGATATGGGTACCGCCCATAAGTTCAGTTTTTCCATAAAATTCGGGAAAAACTATGAAGACTATGCTAAAGAGCCCCCGCACGAAAAAGAAAAGGTCGTTAACAAAATTAGAAAAACAATTGTAATCACCGAACTTAAGGGCGAAGATGTTACCGCTCAGCTTATTAAATTCGCTACGTTTTCGCTTAAAAATGAAATTTTTGAAAGCAATTTTTTTGATGTAAAAGATATTGAGGATGCCGAGCAAAAGAAAAATGAATCCCAATTTAAGGGTATGGTTGAAGAACAGAAGGGAGTCCAAATCGGCCGACGTTTCAATACCGGCTATGTCCTTATAGGAAACATTAAATATAGTGTCGGATATTACTTTTTGACTGTTCAATTAATTGACGTTCAAGAATCGCGAATAGTTAAGACTATATATGAAAAAGCCAGCTCTATTGACGACATACAAAACTGCTGTAAAAAAATAAGCAAAAAACTAAAACTATAGGAAAACTTTTTTTAAAAATTGTATAATTATGCCTGTCGGATATGTATTTGGAGGTTTAACAAAATATGAAATCTTTTAGACTTCTTTTTATATGTTTGAAATATTGTCTGTTTATAACATTATTAACAACAGTCTTTTGTTCTGCCGCAAAAGCTGAATTTTCATTGGATTCTTCAGCGCAGTTTAACGCCCCCTCAACCGGACTTGGCTCTTCGGGAGACGACTACAAAAAAACCTCAATTGCAAAAGATAGTTCCGGAAACATATTCATTGCAGGTTTTAAAGACAATGCCGCAGTAAAACAACTTCTTGTGCTAAAATACAGCAGCAATTTTGTTTTGGTTTCATCAGCCACTTTTGCCGGGCCGGGAGGCAGAAGCCTTTGGGCTTCAAACATTGCAGTCAATAATTCGGGAAATGTAATAATAGCCGGAACTCAATATAACGGAACAGACTTTGATTACGTCACTTTCAGGTATGATAACAACTTAGTTTTGCTTTCTTCGGCGGTCTATGACAGCGGAAATGACGACTCAGCTTACGGCGTTGCATTGGATTCGTCAAGCAACATCTTTATAACCGGATCAAGTTATCAGGGCGCCGGCACGGCATATGACTATTTCACGATAAAATACAGCTCTGGTCTTTCGGTCGTAATATCATCCTGCGCAACCGATGCGGGCGCAATAGGCAATAACGACTATGCAAGAGCAATTTGTTGTGACAGCCAGCAAAACGTAATAGTAACGGGATACATAACTGATTCGGGCGGAAAGTCCAGATGCTGCACAATTAAATATGATAATAATCTGGTATTCCAAAGATCATCAACTTCCAATCTTGAAAACGGTTCAACCGAAGAAAAAGCGGTTGCTATATCGGTAGATTCAAATGATTTGATCACTATTGCCGGAACTTCAAAAATAAGCGGTTTGGACTTTTTTATTTTTAAATATACTGATTCTACGATGAATTTTTCTAACGCTTATAAAGCAAGATTTAACAGCTCTGCAAACAACAATGATGCCGCTTATTCTTTAGCGATATCTTCTATAACGGGAAATATTTATTTGACAGGGGGATCCAGCGACGGAACAAATTACAGTTTTTGCACGTTGAAATATGACAACGGCCTAAATTATCTGTCAAAAATACTTTACAATAATCCCGGCAAAGATACTATTGCTTACGACGTTATTTTTGATTCTTCAAGCAACATCTTGGTTTCGGGCGGAACTGATAATAGTTTTTTAACCCTAAAATACAAAGAAAAAAATACTTTAACCGTATTAATAAATCCGGCAGCCGCGTCTTCCCCCACTTTAAGCACTGTTTCAGGCAATATGATATTAGATATTCTGGCGGGAACATTTGCCCAGCAGTTGTACATTTCGCTTGACGCAGCGACTATTCCTTCGGGACCAAACGGAAATGTCAATTTAACAAGTATTGGATTGATTGTCACAAAAAGTCTCAATATCCAGCCTTTAAAAGAAATAACGATTACCATTAATTATACCGATTCGGATGTTGCCGGCCTTGATGAAAACAAACTATGCATAGCATACTTTGATACATACAGCAACTCTTGGATACCTTTTAATTCAATCCCATATCCGGACCAAAATAAAGTTTCCGCAAAAACTACCCATTTTTCTCTTTTTGCCCTTGCGCAGAATTCTTCCGGTTTAGGGACAATCCCTATAAAATCTTATCCTAGCCCGTATAATCCTAAAAAAAGCGCCGTGTTAATGCAGATAGAAAATTTACCTAACAACTCAACGGTAAAGATTTACACGTTTGCAGGAGAACTTGTTAAAACTATTGACGCCGGCCCGGATACAATAGCAACCTGGGATGGAAAAAATGAAAACGGAGATTACGTTTCAAGCGGAATATATTTGATGTTTGCGGATAGCCCTTCAGGCACAAAGAAAACGAGAATTGCCATTGAAAAATGATTCCGCTGATTAAGCGGAATCATCCTGAATTTATTTCAGGATCTCAAAATATGACCCCGAAATAAATTTGGCGTAAAAGCGGAAATTATATGAAACTTTGATAACTAGTTTTTGGAGGAGTAAATGAAAAAAATTCTTATTGCGTTTTTGAGCGCTTTTTTCATAACAAATTTATGTTTCGCATCTTTCAGCAAAAATGATGTAGGCACATCCGGAGCCCAATTCCTTAAGCTGGGAGCCGGCGCAAGAGCCTCTGCTATGGGAGACGCTTTTTCTGCAATAGCCGAAGATTCAACCGCAATATATTGGAATCCTGCGGGACTTGCAAAAATGGAGAAAAGATCGCTTTCTTTGATGCATTCCATTTGGTTTGACAACATGTACTACGACTGGGCATCATTTGCCATAAACACAAATTTCGGGACCCTCGGTATAGGAGCCCAGTATTTTTCATACGGAAGCATTAAAAAAATTGATGCCTTTGGAACTCAGATTTCCGAATTTGATCCCAGCGACCTTGCAGTTAATCTATCCTATGCAAAGGAACTTTTAGGAATATGTCTGGGGCTTAATGCAAAATACATTTCATCAAAAATTGAAAACACCGCTACTGCCTATGCTTTTGATTTTGGAACCAGATTTAATTTAACCGAAAACAATTTCCCAATCGCTATTGTTGCCCAAAATATCGGAACAAAACTTAAATATGTTGAAGATGAGGAAAACTTGCCGCTGAATTTCAGGTTAGGATGCGGTTTTCGTTTTAGTTCTGAATGGCTTATTGCTTTAGATATAAATTCTCCGGTTGATAACGAAATTAATGTATGTTCCGGTGTTGAATACAAACACGAAACGGATGACGACGTCTTTATTTCAGTAAGGGCAGGATATAACACAAAAACAAAAGATTTACCCGGACTAAAAGGTATTACGGCCGGCCTTGGATATACTTTCCACGAGTATACTTTTGATTATGCTTTTGTTCCTTTCGGAGATTTCGGGACAATCCATAAACTAGGTTTATCAATAAGATTTTAAAATAATTTGGGGACACAATACTTAATTAATCCTTGTTGACTTTGATAATTATTGAATTAAGTATTGTGTCCCCAAATTGTAAATTGTACGGAGCAAGCAATGATAATCGGACTTACTGGGTCTTATTGTTCGGGCAAGGATACGGTAGCAGAATATCTGGTCAGCAAAAAAAAATTCTTTCACTTGTCGCTTTCGGATGAATTAAGAAAAATACTGAAATCAAATAATATTGAGACATCAAGAGAAAATCTTATTAGAATAGGAACCGAGCTAAGGGAAAAAGAAGGAAACGGAATTCTCGCAAAAATGGTTTTAAAAGAAATCCCTGAGAACAGAAATTATATAATCACTTCAATCAGGCATCCTGCTGAGATTGAGACCTTAAAAACCAGAGATGATTTTACGCTTATCAATGTTGATGCCCCGGCCAATACCAGATTTGAGAGGATGAAAAAAAGGAACCGCCCGGGCGACCCTGAAACTTTTGAAAAATTCATTGAAATGGAAAAAAGAGAATCTAATGACAAAGGTTCAGGCCAGCAGCTTCAAAAATGCAGGGAACTCGCACAAATAAACTTCATTAACGATACCAACGGCTTAAAAGAACTCTACACAAAAATTGATTCTCTTCTTCAAAGACTTAACAAGGAAAAACCCCTCCAATGATATATGATGTCATCGTTATAGGCGGCGGCGCTTCAGGAATGATGAGCGCAGGAACCGCATCACTTCTGGGATTAAAGACCCTCCTGATTGAAAAAAACGAACGCCTCGGCAAAAAACTTCTGATTACCGGAAAAGGAAGATGCAATATAACAAACAGCGGCGACACAAATAGTTTTATTTCAAGTTACGGAAAAAACGGCAGATTCCTTTATCGGGCATTAAGCGAGTTTTCAAACGAACACCTGATAAATTTTTTTCATCATTTGGGAGTAAAAACAAAACTTGAACGCGGCGGAAGGATTTTTCCACTAAGCGACAAATCTCAGGATATAGTCAGCGCTTTAAAAAAATATCTTCATGAAAACCAATGCGAAATATCGCTCAACTCAAGCGTTGGGACTATCACAAAAGACGGCGATATTTTTAAAATAAAAGTTTACCCCGTTAGAGACCTGCCCAGCCGACGGGCGGGTAACGGGCGCTTCACGAATAAAGATGGCAGCTTTACACTGTCAGCTAACTACATGACTCCGAACTGTCGACAGGAGCCGGCAGCCTTCTCTAACGGGGCAAGTAATAATATCTTTGAATCAAAAAAGGTCATTATTGCTACGGGAGGCTGTTCCTATCCTTTGACCGGTTCAACAGGCGACGGATACTCTTTCGCTAAAGAATTCGGGCATTCTATCACCGAGATAACGCCTGCCTTAGTCCCCTTGGAAACAAAAGAATCTTTCGTGAAAAAACTTCAGGGCTTATCTTTAAAAAACGTTTTAGTTAAGGCATTTTCGGAAAAAAAAGAAATTTCGTCTGAATTTGGGGAGATGCTTTTTACCCACTTTGGTATTTCGGGACCCGTTATCTTAACTTTAAGCGGTACCATCGTTGAAGAATTAAAAAAAGGCAGAAAAGTTCATATTTCAATAAACTTTAAGCCCGCATTAAGCAGAGAAATTTTAACTAAACGATTATTAAGAGAATTTGAATCGTCAAGCAATAAGCATCTTTATAATGTTTTAAAATCCCTTCTTCCTGAAAAATTAGCCGAATTATTTATAGATCTTTGCGAAATACCAGAAAAAAAGCCTGTTCACCAAATAACCCGCGAAGAAAGAGAAAGAATACAAAACCTTCTTACAGATTTCAGGCTGGAAATCACAAAAGCTCGCGGTTTTGATGAAGCAATTATAACCAGGGGCGGAATTTCATTAAATGAGATAAATCCTTATACTATGGAATCTAAAAAAGTTAAGGGATTATTTTTTTGCGGTGAAATAATAGACATTGACGGTATAACGGGAGGATATAACCTCCAGGAAGCTTTCTCTACGGGATATCTTGCCGCAAAAGGAGCGTCAAAAAGCTAGAAACGTTTAAAAGTTTAGAAGGTTTTCTATCTAAAAATATTGGGTTTTGCCTTCTTAAAACTTCTTGACAAATACGGCCTTTATGTTATATACTCTCCAAACAGTTTAAGGAGATTTTTATTATGATAGTACTGACCGGCGGAGCCGGTTTTATAGGCAGTTGTTTCCTTTGGAAGCTGAACAAAGAAAATATTGATGATGTAATAATAGTTGACTTTCTGGGCGAAAAAGATAAATGGCCTAATCTTTTAGGAAAGAAATTTAAGGATTATATTCAAAAAGACAGATTTCTGAAGCTCGTTGAAGAAAAGAAGATCCCCAAACCTTCCTTCGTTGTCCATATGGGAGCATGCAGTTCAACAACCGAAACAGACGCAAATTACCTTATAGAAAATAATTTTGAATATTCAAAAAAACTGGCTCTCTGGTGTTTCAATAATAACACCCCTTTCATGTATGCGTCTTCCGCGGCCACATATGGAGCCGGAGAATTTGGCTATGACGACACCGATGAAAATACTTACAGGCTGCGTCCATTAAATTTATACGGTTTTTCAAAACAGCTTTTTGATCTTTGGCTTTTGAACAACAATCTTGTTTCAAAAGCGACAGGTTTGAAATTTTTCAATGTTTTCGGCCCTAATGAGTATCATAAAGAAGACATGAGAAGCGTAATATGCAAAAAATTTGATGATGTTAAAAACGGCCAGCCTATGCGGCTATTTAAATCATATAGAAGCGACTATAAAGACGGAGAGCAAAAAAGAGACTTCATCTATGTAAAAGATGCGATAGAAGCGATGTGGTATTTTTTTAAATATTTTAAAAAAACCGGAATATTTAATCTTGGAACCGGCGTGGCAAGAAGCTGGAACGATGTAGCAAAAGCTTTGTTTAAAGCCTTAGGAAAAGAAACAAAAATTGAATATTTTGATATGCCTGAAAATATCCGCCCAAAATACCAGTATTTGACGCAGGCAAAAATGGATAACTTAAGATCAGCGGGCTGCAACATTAAATTCAGTTCGTTAGAAGATTCAGTAAAAGACTACTCAAGTTACTTAATAAATAAATCCTACCTTTGAGGAGGAAAAATGTTTAAATTAAAAATTCTGAAACTTTTTGTTGTTTGTTTTTTCTTGCTTGGAATTTCTTTAAAACTTTCTGCCCAGGATTCAGCTTATGATGAGATGGCTAAAGAGCTGTCGGAATCAGCAAGCCAACTGAAATCGCCGAAAATCGCGCTTGTCCCTTTCAGCTATGCAGATAAAACCGAAAAAGACGACGGCGGCGGAACCGTTGTTTCGGAAAGGTTGACCAACAAGATAGTAAAATTAAAAAAATTCCTGGTTATAGACAGGCAAAATCTTGAAAAAGTTTTATCCGAACAAAAGCTTCAGACATCCGGCGCGGTAGACCCTGAAACCGCAAAAAAAATCGGTAAAGTGCTCGGCGTTGAAGCCATAATTACAGGAACCCTTACCAATATTGCAGGAGGAATGGTTGAAGTAAATGCAAAACTCATACGGACAGAGACTGCAGAAATTTTGAATGTTTCTTCATCCAAAATTGAGAAAGACTGGTTAAGCAATCAAGCGGTTCAGCCGTCAGCGCCTCAGCAACAAGCTTATCAGGAAGAAGTACAGCCTATTCAACAGGTCCAGCCGGCAAGAAAAATTAAGATGGATTCTTACCTCGATTTGTTCCTTGCCATATCCGCAGGCGGAAAAGGCGATGTTACTTTTCAAAACAGCCGCGGTTTTTCAAGAAATGACTTTAATCTTAACAGCGCCTGTCCGGCTTCATTTACCAAGTTCACCCTCACTAATTCAACGTTTGATATGTCAAATCCTATCGGGATCAGGGCTTCTTTTTTCAGTGAAAAGGGTTATGTGGGCGGAGCTTTCGACTTGATGTATTATTCGTCACAATTGGCAACCCAGATCACTAAAGCGTCTTTTAACGGAGGGGCCGCATCAGATTTTAATTTAAGTGTGAGTGACTATTTAAAAATAACTACTTTTTTGTTCGATTTCGACCTTATGGTAAGATACCCTGGTAAAATTGTTCAACCTTATATCGGTTTTGGCCTCGGGCTTTCAATTAACTCCGTTTCATCGTCGTATATAAAGGGCTTTCAAAACGGCGTATACGGCACTGGATTCAGCGAGACCGACCTGGGGGTAGGAATTAACATCCCCATAGGCATAAGGTTTCAGTTCAATAACGATATAGGAGCATTCCTTGAATCCAGGACTATGACTAATAACATCAATTTTTCAAGAAATTATGTATCCGGGGACAGCGATACCATTGCAGCGAAAAATAGTTTTACAATGTTGGGGGTTTCGTTTAAGATGAAATGATTGAGACAGCACTGAACGCTTCTTTGAAAAAAATAATTTTCCTGGCTATTGCTGGTTAACGATATATGTCGGCGCGGTTTTCGGGCTAAGCCCTCCTTTTATCTTATGGTAATAGGCGTATGTCATCGGTTCTTTTTCTGAAATAATTTCTGAAGCAACAATTTTCCCCGTAAAAATAGTATGTGTTTGCGCATCAAGACTGCCGACAACTTCTGCTTCAAAGTAAGCAACCGCATAATCCGTAGCAATACGCGCTCCGGTAACGCCAATTTTAGATTCACATTCTTTAAACTTATCTGTATTTATACCTGATTTAAAACCAAAAAGCCCAATATATTTCATCGGCGTTTCCTCCGACAAAACAGCGGCAGTAAAAACTTTGCTTTCAGATATATATTTATGTGTAAGATTTTGTTTGTTAATGCTTATCGCTATCATCGGCGGTTGGGCGCTAACCTGAAAAACAGTATTGGCAATCTGACCGTTAAATTTATTGTTTTTTTTGGAAGATATTACAAACATACCGTAACTGATTTTACTCAAAGCATTCAAATTCATACTGCCTCCCAAAATAAGTGCTAAGGGGTAAGTGGTAAGGGATAAGTTTAAAGAAAAAGATACGGGCTTAAAAGTTTTTGAAGTTAACTTACCACTGCATTATTTAAATATTTCTCCTGTTTCCATAGACCAGAAAAGCAGGTCTAAATGATCTAAAGGTATTTCAACTTTTTTGGCAAACTTTTTCATCTTTTCTTCTATCTTAAGGTAAGTTTTTTTTGAAATTGTTTTGGGAATTGAATTTATTACATTCAACCTTTTAATATTTTTCAAAATATGCCGGTCTAAAATAGCAAAATCTTTCCCAAAACCTACGTTTCTCAAAAAATGGCTCGCTTCTTTAAAACCCAAACCTTTTATATTTTCAACAAGCCAATCTCTTAATTCAAAAACGTCCAAAAAGCTTGATATTTTCTCTTTTATTTTCAATTTACTGTTTAAATAAAATTTATTTCTGGCCTCAACCAAATATTTTGCTTTATTGTTTCTGAAACGAACAATGTTAATTTCTTTTGAAATATTTTTGCTATCCCCTTTTATCAACAACCCTTTATTGGAAAGTATCCTTACTGCTTCCCCGCAAGATACTGCTTTTGATTGGGGAGTGAAAAGACAAAAGACAAGTTCTGCAAATATATCTTCTTCGCTGCCTCCGGACCAAATTTTCTTAAACTCGTTCAAGCGATTTTCAATTTTATTCTTAACCTTCATCCAAAATAATCGCAATTTCCTTGAGTTTATTGGTTCAATATCTGGGGTATTACAGAAAAGTCTTTCATAAACTTTTAATTGATTTTTCATAACAAAATTATATAGTAAAGAATATTAAAAGTCAACAAAATAATTTAAAAGCCTATTTCACACTAAAAAGAAGGCTATTCAGGAGTATACGAATTTGCTTTTTTTGTCGGAAAAATTATAAAATGTGTTTTATGCCGAAAATTGAAATAAGACTAGATAGGTGCAAAGGCTGTACGCTTTGTGTCGGCGTATGCCCTAAAAATTGCATAGAGATGTCAAACACTTTTAATAAAGTTGGCTATCATTATGCCAAATTCGTGAAAGAAAAAGAGTGCACGGGATGCGGATTCTGTTATCAAATTTGTCCGGATGTCTGTATTGATGTATATAAATAGCTATCAGCTAAAATCGGAAGAGAACGCGAGAAGTTGAGAAGATGGGAAGATAAGAAACAGCAAAGGCGTTAAAAGTTTTTAAAAGTTATAAGGTTGAAAGTTAAACAAAAACAAAGCTAAAGATACCTGCAAGGTAGCAAGCTTTAGCTTTTGAATTTGTTTTTACTTGTAACTGTTGGCTGGTCGCCGGTGGCAATTTATGAAAAAAGTATTGATGAAAGGAAACATTGCTTTGTGCGAAGGAGCCATTGCTGCGGGCTGTATGGCATATTTCGGCTATCCGATTACCCCCCAAAACGAGGTTCCTGCCCACATGTCAAAAAGGATGGTTGAACTGGGACGGGTTTTTTTGCAGTCTGAATCCGAACTTGCCGCGATAAATATGGTTTTAGGTTCTGCCGTAACAGGAACACGTGCTATGACTTCGTCTTCTTCCCCAGGAATATCACTAAAACAGGAAGGCATATCCTATCTTGCAGGTTGTGAGCTTCCCTGCGTAATAGCAAATATTCAAAGAGGCGGGCCCGGGCTTGGGAACATTGCCGGCTCTCAAGGTGATTATTTCCAGTCTACAAAAGGGGGCGGCCACGGAGATTACAGGATGATAGTTTTAGCCCCTTACTCGGTTCAGGAAATGTATAATTTCGCTTACGCCTCGTTTGATTTGGCTGAAAAATATAGAAATCCGGTTTTAATTCTTTCGGATGGAATCATAGGACAGATGATGGAACCGGTAGAAATTGCGGAAGTCAAGGAAAAAAAGACTTCTTACCCTAAAGACTGGACATTGCAGGGGTGCAAGGGCCGCGAGCCAAGGTTTATTCGTTCCCTTTTGATGGATGAAGGCGCGCTTGAAAAACATAATCTTAAATTGAAGAAAAAATTTGATGAAATAACAAAAAATGAGGTTAGATACGAAACTTATGAAGTTGAAGACGCAGAAATAATTATTGTAGCTTTCGGTATATCGGCCCGAGTCGCAAAAACTGCAATGAAAAAGGCAAGAAAAGAGGGCATAAAAGCAGGGCTTATACGCCCCGTTACCCTTTGGCCGTTTCCTTCTGAAATAGTAGCCAAATATGCTAAAACTTGCAAGAATTTTTTGGTTGTTGAAATGAACCTCGGGCAAATGGTTGAAGACGTACAGCTTGCGGTATGCGGTAAAAGTGACGTTGAGTTTTTGGGCCGTCCCGGAGGTTCGGCTGTAAACGAAAAGGAAGTATTTGATAAAATCAAAACGATAAAAGGCGTTTAGAAGGTTTAGAAAGTGTAAAGGTGTAAAAGTTAAATGCTTTAAACTTTCATAACTTTCTAAACTTTTACACGTAGTTAATAAAAAAGATGAATAAAATATTAACTAAACCAGAAGCGTTAAAAGATAATCCGCATCTTTATTGTCCCGGTTGCGGCCATGGCATTATTCATAGGCTTGTTGCTGAAGTAATTGATGAATTGGGAGTCAGAGAAAAAACAATTGCCGTAGCTCCGGTCGGTTGCGCGGTTTTTGCATATGATTACTTCAATTTTGACGTTACAGAAGCGCCGCACGGCAGGCCTCCCGCGGTTGCAACAGGTATAAAAAGGGTTTTGCCCGACAGAATAGTTTTTTCTTATCAGGGTGACGGCGATCTGGCAGCTATTGGAACGGCAGAAACTATACATGCCGCAAACCGCGGTGAAAATATCACAATAATTTTTGTCAATAACGCTACTTACGGTATGACCGGCGGTCAAATGGCTCCAACTACATTAATTGGTCAAAAGACCGCTACAACCCCGTTCGGGAGAGATCCTAAAAGGGACGGCTACCCGATGAAGGTATGCGAGCTTTTGTCATCACTTGAAGGAGTAAGTTATCTTGAAAGAGTTGCGGTATATAACCCTGCCAACATAATAAAAGCGAAAAAAGCTATAAAGAAAGCTTTTCAAAAACAAATTGACGGGAAAGGTTTTTCTTTAGTAGAAGTTTTGTCGCAATGTCCCGTTGACTGGGGAATGACGCCGAAGGATTCTATAAAATGGGTAGAAGAAACCTTTGTAAAAACATTCCCTTTGGGAGTTTTTAAAGATAAATAATTTGAAAACAGGGATAAAGGGGTAAGTGGTAAGGGGTAAGTAACTCAAAGAGTCATCCCTCCGCCACGGCGGATAATCGGGGATCTAGTTCAATAAACAACAAAACAAAATCATGAATTCAATTAAAGAAAATAAACAAACTGAAATAATCATTGCAGGTTACGGCGGCCAGGGCGTGCTTTTTGCCGGAACCCTTTTATCGCAAACTGCTTTAGAAGAAAACAAAAAAACGACGTGGTTTCCTTCTTACGGCGCTGAGATAAGAGGAGGCACGGCAAATTCTTCTGTAATAGTCTCCAATGAAGAAATAGGCTCCCCCATAATCGTTAATCCCGATATTCTGATAGCTTTGAATGAACAATCGTTCAAGAAATTTTTCCCTAAAGCAAAAGAGAATGCTTTAATAATTATAAACTCTTCTTTGGTTAAGGACATTCCAAAAGGCAAAAACATTGTTTCTATTCCCGCCACTGAAATAGCTGACAAAGAATTGAAAGATGTGCGTGTCGCAAACATCGTTGCGCTCGGCGCATATCTTAAGGCAAGCAATATTATGCCGTTATCAAGCGCAAAAAAGGCTTGCGAAACTGTTTTAGCCGATAAACCTAAGATGATTTCTTTAAATCAAAAAGCGCTGGAGATGGGTTACAATTACATAAAATAGGAAAAAAGGATCGAAAAATGAAAATTAGATCGGCAAAAATGTCAGATGTAAAACAAATGCACGCATTGGTTGAATACTATGCGAACAAGAAGGAAATGCTGCATAGGCCTCTTAACGACATGTACGAAAACATACAGGAATTTGCAATTTGCGAAGATAAAGGCAAAATTGTCGGCTGTGGAGCCTTGCATGTTTCTTGGGAAGATCTTGCTGAAATAAAAGCTTTAGCTATTGCGCAGAACTATCAAAAAAAAGGTATAGGCTCCAAGCTTGTGGTAACGCTTGAGAAAAGAGCAAAAGAACTGGGAATAAAAAAGATTTTTGCTTTAACGTTTAAGCCTTCTTTCTTTTTGAAACAAGGCTATAAAAAAATCAAAAGAGACGAGCTGCCGCATAAAATTTGGGGAGAATGCGTGAAATGCCACCTTTTCCCTGATTGCGGCGAAGTGCCTTTGGCAAAGAAGTTATAGAAAAACGCTATTAGTAACCTGCAACCTGTTACCAGTAAAGACGAAGAAAAAAGCATAAAAAAGATTCTGCCGGTATCTGGTCCCTGGTAACTGGTCGCGATTTTAGGAGGTGCCATGAAAATTAAGTTTTGGGGCACACGAGGTTCAATACCAGTTCCTGATAAAAAGATGTTTAGATACGGAGGAAATACAACCTGTGTTGAAGTAACCATCGGAGATAGAACAATTATTATTGACTCCGGAACCGGGATCATTAATCTTGGCAAAAAATTAGTCAAGGAGAAAAAACGCGATTTAGATATCTTTATTACTCACTCCCATTGGGACCATATTCACGGTTTCCCGTTTTTCCTGCCGGCTTATACCTCAAAAACTAGAATCAATGTTTTTGGCCACACCGACTCATATGAACATTTTAAAACTATACTTACTAACCAAATGTCTTACGAATATTTCCCGGTGCGTTTTGGAGACCTTAAAGCAGAAATCAGCTTTCTGGATACAAGGCAGGTAAATTTAGGCAATCATAGTCATAGAATGAGTTTTATTAGAGCTAACCATCCCGCTTACACGATGGGAATAAAAATAGAAGAAAATGAAAAGTCATTTGTTTTTATAACGGACAATGAGCTTTACGCTGATAAGCAGCTTACATCAAAAGATAAATTTGTGGAATTTTGTTACGGCGCTGACTATCTTGTTCTTGACGCACAATTTACGGACAAGGAATACAAAAAAACAAAAAACTGGGGGCATTCAACCTTTGAACAGGCGTTTGCTCTTGCAAAATTATCAAAAGCAAAAAATCTTGTTTTTTTTCACCACGATCCGAATAGGACTGATAAAGGGCTCAGAAAAATAGAATCAAAATTTAAGAAACTCGGCAAAAAAACAAACTACAAATTTAACGTGTCCGCCGCAAAGGAAAAACAGGAAATAATTCTTTAAAGGTTGGATTAATAAAAAGACTGAATTTAAATAAGATCTTCATTTATAATTCAGTCTTTTTTTTATTTGAGGATTATCTAGGATTGTTCGTGCTACTTCGGCAGGAGAAGAATTTGTTGTATCAACTGAAACAAAACATCTCTTATAATGCTCTTCGCGTTTTTGAAGTATTTCTTTTATATTCAATAAAAGGTTTTTTTCTTTAAGAAGCGGCCTGTGTTTTTCATTTTTTACTCGTTCAAAGATCTTTTCTGGGGTAGCCGTCAAGCAAACAATTATGCCGGTTTTTTCAAGTTCATACATGTTTTCAGTCCGCAATACTGCCCCGCCGCCGCAGGCAATAACAGCTTCATTTTGCAGGCTTACCAATTTTATTGTTTTGGTTTCAAGATCACGAAAATAAGGTTCCCCTTTATTTTTGAAAATTGAGCTGATCTTCATTCTTGTTTCTTTTTCAATTATTTCATCTATATCAAAAAACTGCCTCCCTAATTTTTCAGCAAGCAGTTTCCCGACTTCAGATTTTCCGGTCCCCATAAAACCAGTTAAAACTATGTTCATTTAAATTAAAACCTTTTTAAGTTTTCTAAATATGCATTAATGTTTGATTTTATTTCTACGAGCGAATCGCCCCCGAATTTTTCTTTCAGAGCTTTTGCAAGTTCAAATGCTACCGCCGCTTCCCCTACAACGCCTGCCGCAGGAACCGCGCAGACATCGCTTCTTACTGCCTCCGCTGTATCCGATCTTTTAGTTTGAATATTTACGGAACGAAGCGGCTTGACTAAAGAAGGTATCGGTTTCATTACGCAGCTTACTACTATATCCTCGCCGTTACTTACCCCGCCCTCAATTCCGCCCGCGTTATTCGTATTTCTGTAAAATCCTTTCGCTTTTGAATAAAAGATTTCGTCATGAGCTTTAGATCCCGGAACTGAACTGTAATTATATCCCAGTCCAAATTCAACCGCTTTTATTGCCTGTATTGACATTAGGCTTCTTGCCATATTTCCGTCTAGGCGCAAATCCCACTGGGTATAACTGCCGAGCCCTACAGGAACCTTGCGAGCAATTATAGTAAAAACACCGCCGACAGTATCTCCCTTAGACGCCGCCTTTGAAATAATATCTACCATTTTCTTTTCCGCTTTAGGATCGGGCGTGCGAATATCCGATTTTTCGGAAAATATAATAATTTTTTTGAAATCAAGGTTCTTTACATCTGCTTTAATACCGCTTATTTCTGAGGTGTAGGAAATAACTGCGATCCCGAACTCGTTAATTAATTTTTTGCATACCGCTCCGGCGCAAACCCGGGCAGCGGTTTCTCGGGCTGAAGCTCTTTCAAGCACATCGCGAATATCTTTACGACTATATTTCATTATTCCCGCCAGATCTGCATGGCCTGGACGCGGTTTTAAAAGAAACTGTTTTGGATCGGCTAGTGACGATCCGCTTGACATAAGGTCCTTCCAGTTTTCCCAATCGCGGTTTTTTACAACCATACAAATCGGCGATCCTATTGTCTCCCCGAGCCTTACTCCTCCCATAAATTCAACCGAATCTTTTTCAATAGCCATCCTCTGGCCTCTGCCAAAACCCATTTGACGCCGAGCAAGGTCCCTGTTGATATCTTCAGGATTTAGTTTTAGCCCTGCGGGAATGCCTTCAATTATTACCGTTAATTGTCTTCCGTGAGATTCACCTGCTGTTACATACCGAATCATAAAACCTCCATAAGACAGTTCACTAGTTCATGTGTTGACTAGTTCACGAATTAATGACTTTTAAACTAAATTTGCTGGTTTTTGAAATTACCTCGTGAACTAATGAACTCGTGAACACGTAAACGCAGTTAAGTCTTTATTATCTCAATTGCCTGCTGCACGCTTTCAACGCCAAATATCTTCAATTTTCCTTTATATGTAAACCCTTTTAAATTACTTTTTGGGACAATCGCTTTTTCAAATCCCAGCTTTTCCGCTTCCATAAGCCGTTCATCAAGCTGGCTTATTGAACGTACCTCGCCGGCCAAACCAACCTCGCCCAGAATTATGGTTTTTGATGGGCATACATAATTTCCGTTTCCCGAAGCTATCGCGCAGGCTATTCCCAAATCTACCCCTGTTTCCTTAATCTTTACGCCGCCCACAACGTTAACAAACACATCCTGAGTTTCAAGGTGAAGCCCGACCCTTTTTTCCAAGACAGCTATTAAAAGAGTGACCTTGTTTGTATCATAGCCGGTGACCATTCTTTTCGGAAAACCAAAATTGGTTCTGGCAACTAAAGCCTGCACTTCCAAAAGCAAAGGCCTTGTGCCTTCAATTGTTGAAACAATCACGTTGCCCGGAATATCAGTTGAACGTTCGCCCAGAAATATTTTGGAAGGGTTCGTTACTTCCCAAAGGCCGTCGCTTTTCATTTCAAATATTCCTATCTCGCTGGTAGGCCCGAAACGGTTTTTATTCGCCCTTAAAATCCTATAAATCTGCTGCCTTTCAGTTTCAAAATAAAGGACGGTATCAACTATATGTTCCAAAACCCTGGGCCCGGCAATATCTCCTTCTTTAGTTACATGCCCCAAAAGAAACATAATAATATTTTTTGATTTAGAAATTCTTAAAAGGTCTGCCGCGCATTCCCTTACCTGGCCGACTGAACCGGGCGCGCCGGAAAGATCATCCCTATAGGTTGTCTGTATAGAATCTATAACTACAACCTGAGGATTAATTTTATCTATAGCTCCTATGATATTTTCAAGATTTGTTTCTGAAACTAAAAAAAGTTCCCCGTCTTTTATTTTAAGCCTTTCAGCACGCAACTTAACCTGTGAAAGCGATTCCTCCCCTGAAACATAGAGCACGGTTTTTGATTTTGAAAGAGTGCTTGAAACCTGAAGCATCAAAGTAGATTTACCTATGCCCGGAGGCCCTCCAAGCAATAGAACTGAGCCTGGCACAAGCCCTCCTCCAAGCATACGGTCAAACTCGCCGATATCTGTTTTAATGCAACTAAAATTTTCTACCGAGACATCTTTTAAAGGAATTACTTCCGAAGAAAAACCGGTGAGCTGCCTTTGATTAAGGAAGGATTTTTTTGTTATTTCTTTTTCTTCTACAAACGTATTCCATTTTCCGCAGTCAGAACATTTTCCCATCCATTTCGGGGAAGCATAGCCGCATTCCTGGCACCTGAATATGGTTTTGATTTTTGAAGATCTCATAATGGTAGTTATAAGTGGTAAGTGGCAAGAATTAAGTTAATGACTTTGAAAAAGATTTTGCAGTCAACTTATGACTTACCGCTTATCCCTTACCACTGTGGTTTTAGGGCCGGGCAAGGCCAACGAGTCCGAGTATATAGGCTATATCATCGTCACGAATAACGACATTAGCGTAGGTGTTTATATCTGACTGGTAATATATGTCTTCCACCTGGCTTCCTACATAAAGCCATTTAGCAAGTTGCACTCTTAAGCCCGTATTTATGTTTGCTTTAGTAACAGGAGTTTTCCTAGATAAATGATAAACATCCGCAGTAACCTCCAGGCGCCGCCAAGGTTCCCATTTCCATAGAGGTTTTATTTTCATGCCAAAACCGGCTTTTGAGCGTATCGCGCCCACATACAATTCAGCCATGTCATACTTTTTTCCCAAAAGGAAATTAAACGTGTTTTGCTCTTCAATAGTATCAGTACTGTCTTTGCTATCGCCGACATTTGAAACGCCTAAGAAATAAAACTTATCAGGTTTCGGAGATATTCGCAAACCGAAATCATGACGGGTAATGTTCTGGTTAGCGTCATAACGCACCATATAGTCCCAATCAGTGTGAATAACATTGAGTCTTTTAACCACTGCTTTCGCCTGCTCGGCAGTTTCTTTTATTTCCTGAACCGTTTGTTTAAGATTTTCTCCCATTTCTTCGTCGCTTAAGAGCTTGCCTATAGTTCCTTCGCCTTTCTGGACTTTAACTAATATCGTATTTAATTTTTGCGACACATTCCTTACTTCTTCAATCGCTATTCTTATATTTTCTTTATTTTCAGCGGTTATTTCAGCTAAATCCTTCGTAAAATTGTCAACATTTCGAACAATATTGTTTATCCTGTCTTCCTGGCCGGCAATTGTATTTTTTAAAGTATCAGAAACTTTTTTCAGGTTTTCAAGGGTAACGGAAAGATTTTCGCCGATATTTTTCATTCCTTTTCCTTTAAACGGTGCCACAAATGCGTCTAACTGTTCCATTAAATCGTTAATAACTTTATCCATAGAAACAGGATCTATCCCAGTTACAACATCGCCGTCTTTCAGCAGCGGAAGTTCTTCATTTCCCATGGTAAGCTCAAGATACTTTGAACCTATTATTCCGGTTGAAACAATTCGCGCAACTGCATCCTTGTGCACTCTTATGCTTTTGGAGAGCCACACGGTTACTTTTGCTTTATTCCCTTCCAGCGCAATTTTTTTTACCCCGCCCACTTCAACACCTGCAATCTTTACCCGCGATTTTGAAGGAAGCCCGGCAATATCGTGGAACATAATATTTAAATAATATTTGCTCTGGAACTGGAAATCGCCCAAAAGCATTATTGAAACGATTAGCGCAACAATCCCGATTAAAACAAAACCGCCTAATTTAGCTTCGTTGGTCATAGTATATCCTTTAGTGTCAGATGTTATATTATATTTATTAAATGTAATTTGAGCAAGTTTTACAGGCTTTCAATTAACTGTTCAGGCTTATTTTTATGACAGCTGAAAGCCGTTGACTCTAGAATGCTTTTGCAATATCAACCGGAATCGGCCCGTGACTTAATCCTTCTACAAACTGATGTATAACAGGATCTTTAGTATTTTTAATTTCGTCCGGCTTCCCAATACCTATAATTTTGCCTTCGTAAAGCATCGCAATACGGTTTGACACCTTATAAGCTGACTTCATGTCATGCGTAACTACTATGGAAGTAACGCCTATTGTCTTTTGCAAATGAATAATCAAATCGTTTATCACGTCGGCCATAATCGGGTCTAAGCCGGTTGTGGGCTCATCATAGAGAATATATTCCGGCTTATGCGTTATTGCCCGTGCAAGGCCTACCCTTTTTTTCATTCCGCCGGAAAGTTCAGCCGGCTTTAAATTTCCCACGCCTTTTAAACCAACCATTGCTAAACTGGCTATGACTTGCTCATGAATTTCTTCATCACTCATATCAGTCAGATGTTTTAGTCCGAACCCGACATTCTCCTCAACCGTCAAAGAGTCAAACAGCGCCCCGCCTTGGAACAAATATCCGAATTTCTTCTGTATCTCAAGAAGGTCTTGTTCCTTAAGTTTTGTAATTTCCTGGCCGTCAACATAAATCTCGCCTTTGTCAGGCTTCATCAGCCCCATAATGTTTTTTATCAAAACGCTTTTTCCCTGCCCGGAACCGCCCATTATAGTAATTGTTTCGGCATCCTTAATAGATAAATTTACTCCGCGAAGAACCTTGTTGCTTTTGAATGATTTATAAACGTCTTTAACCTCAATCATCGTCTTTTTCCCTATCTACTATCTACTAATACCTGTCTACTATCTTCATCCTATATCAAACGCAACCAATATTGCCGACAAAAAGTAGTCCGAAATCAAAATTGAAACCATTGATATCATAACCGCGCTTGTCGTTGCCTTGCCAACGCCTTCCGCTCCGCCTTCGCAATTAAATCCTTTGAAACATGAAACAATAACGATTATCCCCGCAAAGAAAAAGGATTTTATCAGCCCATGAAAAAGACTGTCAGTTTTCATATAGTCAAAAATATCGTTTAAATAAACTGAAGACGGAACATGATATTGATAAACTGTAATTAATAATCCTCCCACTATGCCTATTACATTTGCAAGAATAGTCAGAATTGGAACCGTCAGCATGCATGCCAAAAAACGCGGGACGGCAAGATATCTTACCGGATTTGTTCCAAGCGTATAAAGAGCGTCCAATTGTTCCGTAACTTTCATGGTTCCAAGTTCAGCCGCTATTGCCGCCCCGACCCTGCCTGAAACAACGATTGCGGTCAATACTGGCCCGAGCTCTTTAACCAAAGAATATCCCACTATGGTGCCTATGTACAAGGGTTCGTTAAAAATACTGCTTGAAGAAGCGGCTGTTTGAAGCGCAAGAACCATCCCGGTAAAAATTGAGGTCAAGCCGATAACGGGGAAAGATCTTACGCCTATCTCGGTCATCTGCTGAATAGTGTTTCTCGGATCTATAACACCTCTTGAAATCCAAGATAATATCTGGAATAACAATATAGTCATTTCTCCAAGAGAGGTAGAAATCGCTATAACTTTCTCGCCAAATATATGAACCAATTTTTTTATATCTTCCATGCTATACCAAAATCCTCGGAACTCTATAACTTATTGAACAAACTATTTCATAGTTAATTGTCCCAACTAATTCCGCTATTTCTCTTGCTGTTATCTGATCTTCGCCCTGACGGCCGATTAAAACAGCTTCGTCCCCGATTTCGGCTTTTTCAAGTCCGGTTACGTCAACCATAATCATATCCATTGTGACCCGGCCCAAAACCGGGCATCTTTTTCCCCGGACAAGCACTGCGCCTTTGTTAGACAAAAGTCTGTTGTATCCGTCAGCATACCCAACCGGAAGCGTTGCTATAACAGACGGTCTTTTTACGGTAAATGTTTTTCCGTAACTTATACTAGTCCCTTCGCTGATCTTTTTTAAGAAAACAATCTTTGTTTTCCAGCTTAAAACCGGATCAAGTTTAATATTTGTGCTATTCACTTCATATGGCCAAAGGCCGTAAAGGCTTATACCCGGCCTCACCATATCAAGATGGCTTTCAGTATGAAGGAATATTGCATCCGAATTTGCCGTGTGCGCGATAAATTTAAGTTTAAGTTTTTTTGCGTAATCTGTTAAATCCAGAAATTCTTTCAGCTGGTATCTAGTGAAATCCGGATCAGAACCTGCGGACGAGAAATGAGTAT
>JAPLKN010000071.1 GCA_026388075.1 Elusimicrobiota bacterium | reverse complement strand
TTCTTTTCGCAAATAAAGCATCAATATAGAAATCATCGCGGTCTTTCTGAAAGGCATAAAATTAGTTACTTAAAATGGTTTTGCTACTTCAAAACTGTCAAAAATAGCAACACTTTTTAACCTTTATGCCCAGAATGACATCAGGGGTATATTTTAGCAGTTGTGACACAACCTCTGAAGGGAAAGGTTTTGGACCCTTAGGATTCACTCCTAAGGGAAGAGGAACTGCTTTTTTTCATTGAATTTTTAACATTACCTTTATCTTAGAGCTTCCTAATATTTTTTTATATCTTTGCGTGAGTAATATGTTTTTGCACCTGATATTTACCTTTTCTGTCGGAATAAGAGATATCGCAAATTTCATCGCTTTCAAAAAACAAAACTTGAGCAATGCCTTCATTGCAGTAAATTTTAACGGGCAGCGAAGATGTGTTTGAAATGCTGATTGTAACGAATCCTTCCCATTCCGGCTCAAAAGGGGTAACATTTATCACTAAACCGCAGCGGGCATAAGTAGATTTCCCGAAACAGGCAGTTATTACATTGCGGGGAATTTTAAAATATTCAACGCTTTTGCCCAAAGCATAAGAGTGTGGCGGAAGCAAAAGAAACCCGTCAGCTTTTATATCTTTAAAAATACCGGAATTAAAATTTTTTGGATCTATAGCCGCCGCGCCGTTAGGAGTAAACACCTTGAACTCATCGGATATTCTCATGTCGTATCCGTAGGAAGAAACGCCGTAAGAAATTACGCCTTCTTTAACCTGTTCTTTTGCGAAGGGTTCTATCATTTTGTATTGCTGAGACATTTTAATAATCCACTTGTCAGGTTTAATCATTTCTTTTTCCTTTTTGAAAGCGGTTTCTTGGTTTTTTTAAGTTTTTGCAGTTCTTTGATAAATTTGTTTATGCTGTCAAATTTTTTATAAACGGAAGCAAACCTGATATAGGCAACAAGATCAATATCTTTTAGTTTTTCAAGGACTTTTTCGCCTATTATCTTGCTTGGAACTTCTGTCATATATTCCTGCAGCTCATATTCAATTTCCCCGATAATTCTATCAATTGTATCTGTAGGCACGGGCCTTTTTTTGCAGGCAACAATGATCCCTCTTCTCACTTTTTGAGGGTCAAACGGCTCCCTTCTTTGATCTGATTTTATAACTACCAGCGGCAAATCTTCAAGTCGTTCGTAAGTAGTAAACCGCCTCCGGCAGGAACTGCATTCTCTTCTCCTTCGGATTGACGCAGACTGATCCAAAGGTCGGGAATCGATTACCTGATCATCAAAACTGCCGCAAAAAGGGCAACGCATTGAAGCTTAGAACCTCCGAAAAAAATGAAGGAAATATCGCAAATTTCGCGCTAAAATTTAGGAAGGCAAAAAATTACTCAAAATTATCCAAAGAATTTAGCTGGTTTTTTTCTCTATTTTTATTGAATCTATAATTCTTTGAACCGCTTCAACAGCTTGTTTATCTGAGAATTTATAAATTGTTACAACCTGCCACATATTTGAACCTTCAATCAATATGACTCCTTTAAAACCCATTTTATTCCTTAGAGCTTCAAAGGTTCCGTCTAAAAGTATGCCTTTTTTGCCTGACGCGCTGAACTGTTTTGAAACATATTCTACTTTTTTAACTAAGGGCAGGCGTTTTAAATTAGATATGGCGCCTTGTTCTGCCCCGTTAATATTCGGGACTACTTGGGGAGTATATAAAACAGAAACCACTTCAATATTCAACGGCTGAGAAGTAAATCCGAATGTGACCATTTCTTCAACCAACGGCTTTACATTGGCAGGCAAAGTAATTACTCTTGGTTTAAGTTCTGCCGGAGAATCGATTGAAACACCCGTATTTCCAACATCAACTTTACGCCAATCATATACAATTGTTGCCGGCGCGTTCGGAGCTAGTGTAAACAGCTTGTTTAAAAAAGGCTGCCAGCTTCTTCTCATAAAAAAAATACCTAAAACTACCAATGCAATAATTCCGTAAATGATGAACAATTCCATATTCCCTTTGTTCGGCGATTCTGACATTGATTCCTCCTTTAGTTATACCTGAAATTATTTCAGGCTTTTCTTATTTTATCTGCTTTGTGATGAAACAAATTTAATATTTTTAAAAAAACGTCACTTGCTAACTTCGGACGCTAAATCTATTGCTATTTGCCTGCAAGACAAATCAATTCCGGTTTGTATTATTGAATTTTTTTCTATTGTTTTCCCGAGTTTTGCAAACCCAAACGCAACCCATTTTCTTTGTTTAACATAAGAAGAAGCTTTCGCGGTTGCAATGATTTCCCCGCTTTCTACGTTAACAATACGAGCGTCCACCAATACGTCAGTTTTCTGGCCTTCGGTCCACATTATCACCAAGGTCTGTTTATTGCTGGAATACTTGATTGAAGACAAATTTCCGAACAAAAAAGCGTCAACTCCGAGCTGTTGTCCGACTTGTTTTGCTTTTTGAGGATCTATGAGTCCTGTCATATTAAATTTCAGTTCCGAAAGAATCGTTTCAAGCCTTTGCCTTTCTATTATCCGAAATGACTTTGTCTTTTGCAGTTCATCAATTAAAGTGCCCGATATCCCGCCCATAAGAGAATCGTAGCTCTTATCTCCCGACCTATTCTCAAAATTCACGACAGCAATTTTTAGTTTTTTATCTTCTTGAATATTCTGAAAAGGTTTTTTTACGATACCTTTAGCGGAATAACACCCGGAAACTATCATTAAACTAAAAATGAGACAATAAACATTTTTCATCTTCATTTCCTTTATTTGATAAGTTCAGCTTCTACATTAAAAGCGCCAGCGCTTTTGACTTTGATTTTAAATGAACTCATCTGTTCAAGCCGTTTAGCAACATCTGAAGCAGTCCCTTTTTTCATGTCAAGATCCATTACAGCAATTCCATCCGAGTAATTTCTTACAAAACAGTCCCTGACTTCTATTAAGGCGCGGACGGCTCTTGTTAAATCGTTTAGCATATTAATATTTTCTATGTTTGAAACCGTAAGATTTATGGTAGAGCGTTCTTTAAGATACTTGAGAACAGCGCCAGGAAGATCTGCGCCGATTTTTTTGGCAGAGTTTACTAAAGACGCTTTTGCCGCCGCATCTTTACTGACATCAATACCGCCGCTGGTTTCAGAATTAGCCGAGATTACATCCGAAGAACCTGTTTTATAAGTTTTAATACTGCTGTTTGCCCTATATGAAATCATTCCGCCTAAACCCTGATCAGTATTAAAATTGCTGTCAGCCTTTCCGACAACCAAAATATCGGCGCTTTTGGTTGAGTCCGAAACAACGAAACCTTTTTCAGTAAAACTGTTTTTGAGTTCGTTTTCGGCCAGTTTGGAATTTGAAGGAGCGCCGTCAATAGATTCATCAACGGAAATAACAACTACGGGATTGCCGAGTTTTTTGGGTTCAAGCTCAAGGCTTTTAAGCTTTGCGGATAAATCTTCTTTTCTTACCAAAGCCTTAATTTTTGTTTTATAAAAGCTTTCATCACGGGATTCGTTCAATACGTCATATTTTTCGATGTATCCTTCAGTCTGAGAAGTTATATTGTCTTCAATAAGGACGGCTTTTGAAACAAGCGCTTCCTGCGAGACATATACTCCAATCACAAGCCCGAGAGCATTTTTCATCGCTTCATGAAGCGAGGTTTTCTTAGCGCCGTTTAAGTCGCCGTTTACTATAGGCGCCATACCTTCAGCTATCACGACTTCCTGATTCGCTGAAGTTGCCTTTATTTGAGGTTTGGTTGAAGCGCAGCCCACATATACAAGAACTGCCAAAAATACTATGCAAAGTTTTTGCATTATTAATATTCCTTCTGCTTTTCTATATTACTTTCAAGGCGTATAGCGGATAGCGTTTAGCGTATAGACACTGCATACAAACTGCGCTTTCAAATCAATTAAAATTTTTTTATCCTTCCGTCCTTGCCTTTGTCTTTCTATACGCTATTTGCTATACGCTATGCGCTATTCCTGTAGCTTTAATCCCATCTCTTTCAAGGTTTTCTTTGAAAGCCTAATTATCACAACGCATCCGTCATCAGAGGTCCATTCCGACCTGACAACTTGCGCGCCTTTAATAGACGCATCAATGCTTGTCGCTATAACTGAATCTGTTTCCATCGCCTTTTCAACAGTTATTCCGCCTTCAAGTTTTACGCCTTTTACTAATGACAGCATATTATACTGCGCGCTTACTATTGCGGCATTCCGAGAAGTCGCCATTTTTTGTGTTTTGTTATCCATTTTTTGATCGGCAGCGCCTATCCCGCGGGCAAAAATAAAATTGTCGGTTATTCCCTGCTCAACCCACTCTCTTTGAATGTCGCCTTTGTCTGACACTGTTCCCTTATCAGGCGCCGACGCGCATCCGAAACATACAACTGCAGATAAAACTGCCGCAAAAACTTTCAAAGCTTTTTCCATTGTACCCTCCTCCTTACTTAAATTTTTCTTTTCAGCAATTGCTTGTTGCGGTCTTTTATTTTTTCTTTAAGATCGTTTCTTTCTTTTTTTATATTATTAAATCTTTCAAAAGCGTCTTTCCTCATTTTTGTCCTTTCTTCCGGAGGCACCCTCTTCAGTTTTTCTTTAAGCGCTTTGACTTTTTCCCTTATTGAAGACATTCTTTCTTTATTGCGAAGCATTACTTCTTTAAGTTTTTCAGGCTTTCTTGGTTTTGCGCCTTTTTCAACCGTTGTTTCTTCGTCAGGATTTAATAATACTTCTTCAGGACTCACTTCAGGATTTACTACCGCGACTTTTCCGTCAAACACGCCCACGTTTGTGGTTACCGTATTTACTTCAACGGCAAATTCTGTCCCGCGCACCGCGGCAATAGAATTAGGAGTCTTTATTTCCATTTTTGTATTTTTTGATTTTTCTATGTTTGCAAGAATTTTTCCCATCATAAGCGAAAAACGCGAATTGTGATGGTCGCCGGTTATTTCCAAAATATCAATAGAGGCAGAAGTATTCTCATCTATAAAGATTAATGATCCATCATCAAGATTAATTATGCAGGAAGATTTTAAATCGGTTTTTATGCGGTAATTAGGCAGAACAGGTATTCCCTCAATCGCATTGACCCAACTATTTTCAGTTGAAGTTGAAACCTGTACTGTTCCTTTTATATCTGTTATTTCGCCTGAAAAATTCTGGGCACTAACTGGCAAAGTAAAGGCTGCTACAAGGCAAAAGATAGCAAACAGAAAAGAATAGATCTTGAAAGCTAGTTTTTTAGCCAATTTATTCATATATTTTAACGGACTTTTGATACCGAACTAGAATATGAAATCCACACTATTTTGTCAAATGCTTTCTTATTTATGAGGGGTTAGTCAAAGTCTTTTATTTCTTAAACTTAATCCTTATCCCTTACCACTTATCACTTTCTTAATCATTTCTGTTTATAGTAATCCTGGAGTGATTGTACCGTCCAGTCCTTATTTTTATGAGCCTTGATGCTTTCAACCGTTGCCTTGGCGGCTGCAAGCGTAGTCACAATAGGCACATTATATGTTACAGCGCTTCTTCTTATATGGTACCCGTCAGCCCGGCTTTTTTTGCCGGAAGGTGTATTTATTACAAGTCCGATTTCCCTGTTTTTTATCATGTCAACTACGTTCGGACGGCCTTCCGAAATTTTGTTTACCTCTCTAACAGAGAAATTGTTTGTCCTGAAAAATTCCGCGGTATGTTTAGTCGCCACGATTTCAAAACCCAAACTTAAAAGTTCTTTAACAATAGGTAAGGCTTCCTCTTTTCCGTTTGGCCCCAAACTAACAAGAACCGATCCGGATTTAGGTAACACAGAACCTGCGGCAAGCTCGGCTTTACCGAACGCTCTTCCAAAATCAGAGTCTATGCCCATAACCTCGCCCGTGCTTTTCATTTCAGGGCCCAGCACGGCATCAACATTTGAAAACCGTGTCCAGGGAAGAACCACTTCCTTTACTGCCACATAGTTAAGTTTTGGCAAACCCGCTTTTAAAACATCTTTCGTCAAAAGATCTTTAACTTTTTTGCCGACCATAATTTTTGCCGCAAGTTTTGCCAAGGGTATGCCTGTCGCTTTGGAAATATAGGGAATCGTTCGGGACGCTCTCGGGTTTGCTTCCAGAATATATACTATATTATCTTTAACCGCAAATTGCAGGTTCATCAGCCCTTTAACTTTAATTTCTCTGGCAAGACTTGTGGTATATTTTATTATTGTTGAAATAATTTGGTCGCTAAGCGTAAGCGAAGGAACAACGCAGGCCGAATCGCCGGAATGGATGCCGGCTTGTTCTATATGCTCCATAATCCCTGCGATAAAAACCTCTTTCCCGTCCGAAAGAGCGTCAACATCTATCTCAATTGCATTATCTAAAAATTTGTCTACCAATATCGGTTTTCCCGGGCTTAGCTGGGCAGCTTTATTTATGTATTCGGAAAGAGCAGTGTCATCGTAAACTACTTCCATTCCTCTCCCGCCCAAAACATAAGAAGGCCTCACCATCACCGGATACCCTATTCTTTTGGCAACCTTTTTTGCCTCGTCAAACGAAAGAGCTGTTCCGGAATCAGCCTGGGGTATCCCTATTTTATCCAAAATCTTGCTGAATAATTTCCTGTCTTCGGCTATGTCTATAGATTTCGGCGAAGTTCCAAGTATTTTTATTCCCGCCTGATCTATCGCAGCTGTAAGATTTAAAGGCGTTTGGCCCCCAAACTGAACCACAACACCTATTGGTTTTTCTTTTTCAGCAATATTTAATACATCTTCGGCTGTTAAGGGCTCAAAATACAGCCTGTCAGAAATATCGTAATCGGTTGAAACCGTTTCGGGATTGCAGTTAATCATTATGGTTTCATATTTCTCTTCTTTTAAGGAAAGCACTGCCTGAACGCAGCAATAATCAAACTCTATGCCCTGGCCAATCCTGTTGGGCCCTGCGCCCAATATTATCACTTTCTTCTTTTTGCTTACTTTTACGTCATCTTCTTTTTCATAAGTTGAATAAAAATACGGGGTAAATGCTTCAAACTCTGCCGCGCAGGTGTCAACAAGCTTGTATGAAGGCAATATTTTAAGTTTTTTCCTTAAAGATCTTATCTCTTCGGGCTTTTTCCCAGATAAATGAGCTATTTGGGCGTCAGAAAAACCCAGCTGTTTAGTTTTAAAAATAAATTCTTTCTGCTCTTTTGACGGCATTTTAAAAAGATCGTGGACTTTTTTCTCCCATTCAACAATTTCTTTTATTTGGTTTATAAACCAGATATCAATTTTTGAGATTTCGGAAATTTCTTCGCTTGTCATTCCGTATTTCAATGCATACCTGATATTATAAATTCTGTCGTTATTCGGCGTTTGAAGACGGTATTTAATCCCTTCTTTAAGGGCTTCTCTCGTTTTTCCGCCTTCTTCCCAATGTTTTTCGACTTTTCTGTCTTCAAACGAGCCATCAGCTCCAAGACCAAACCTACCCACTTCCAATCCCCGAAGAGCCTTCTGGAGAGCTTCTTTGAAGGTTCTCCCCAAAGCCATCACTTCGCCTACCGACTTCATAGCGGTATTCAGGGTTTGTTCGGCATCTTTAAACTTTTCAAAGGCAAACCGAGGCACCTTAACCACGCAATAGTCAATGGTCGGTTCAAAAGAAGCTGGAGTTTTTTTAGTTATATCGTTTGGAATTTCATCAAGCCTGTATCCGACTGCCAGCAAACTTGCTATTTTTGCAATAGGAAATCCTGTAGCTTTGGAAGCCAAAGCGGACGATCGGCTTACCCTCGGATTCATTTCAATAACCACCATTCTGCCGTCTTTAGGATTGACTGCAAATTGTATGTTTGAGCCCCCTGTATCCACACCTATTGCCCTGATCACTTTAAATGACCAGTCGCGCATTTTTTGATATTCTTTGTCGGTAAGCGTTTGTGCCGGAGCGACCGTAATTGAATCGCCGGTGTGTATTCCCATAGGATCAAAATTTTCAATAGAACATATCACGACACAATTATCCGCGCAATCCCGCATAACTTCAAGCTCAAATTCTTTCCAGCCTAAAACAGACTGTTCCAGCAATATTTCGTTGATCGGGCTAGCGTCTATTCCTGCCGCAACGGCGTCAAGCAACTCTTCGTTTGTGTATACGGTGCTTGAACCAATTCCGCCAAGAGTAAACGACGGCCGAATAATCAAAGGAAAACCGATTTTTTCAGATATTTTTACGGCTTCTTCCAAAGAATAAGCGTAACCGCTTTCAGGGAGATCAAGCCCGATGTCCTGCATAGTTTTCCTGAAAAGCCTCCTGTCTTCGGCTTTTTGAATCGCAGGAAGTTTTGCGCCGATAAGCTCAACATTATATTTTTCCAAAATGCCTTTTTCGGCCAAAGCTACGGCTAAATTCAGCGCTGTTTGGCCTCCGAGTGTCGGAAGAAGAGCTTCGGGCCGTTCTTTCTCAATTATTTTCTTAACAATTTCAGGGACCAGGGGCTCAATGTAGGTAGCATCGGCAAATTCAGGGTCGGTCATTATAGTGGCAGGATTTGAGTTGACCAGAACTATTCTATACCCTTCTTTTTTTAACGCCTTTATCGCCTGGGTGCCAGAATAATAAAATTCGCAGGCCTGGCCTATTACGATAGGGCCAGAACCGATAATTAAAATGGTTTTAATGTCTGTTCTTTTAGGCATATTTTCTTAACTACGTTCTCTTGCTCTTTAGCTCTTTTGTTCTTTAGTTCCTTTGAGCCGGAGAACGATAGAGCAATAGAACAAAAGAACACCGTTATTTTTTTATTTTTTCCTGTTTCCTATCTTCTCAATTTCCCAACTTCTCACATTCGCATCTTCTCTGTTTCACTTTTGGTTTTCCATTAGTTCAATGAACTTATCAAAAAGATATTTTGAGTCGTGCGGGCCGGGACTTGCTTCCGGATGGTACTGAACGCAAAAAATCGGCAGTGTTTTGTGTCTAAAACCTTCCAGAGTTCCGTCGTAAAGATTTTTGTGCGTAAACTCAATGTCTTTGTTTTCTATTGATTCCGGTTTAACGCAGAATCCGTGATTTTGAGATGTTATTTGAATTTTTCCCGTGGAAAGATCTTTTACCGGATGGTTTGCACCGCGATGGCCGAATTTTAACTTGTATGTCTGGCCGCCTAAGGCAAGGCCGAGAATCTGATGTCCCAGACATATACCGAAAATCGGTATCTTCTTATTTGAACTCAAATTGTGCTGAATCAGTTTTTTGACCGTGTCAACCACATATTTTAGAGCAGCCGGATCCCCCGGCCCGTTTGAAAGCATAATCCCTGAAGGTTTAAAATCTAAGATATCTTCAGATTTTGAAAATGCCGGAAAAACATTTACTTCGCAGCCTCTTATAAAAAGTTCTTCAAGTATATTTGTTTTGCATCCGCAGTCTAAAACAGCCACTTTAAACTTAACATTTTTTTGATTTTCTTTCTTAAAAACCCCGCAGGAAGGGTCCCGCGAGGCAGCAAAACCCGTGTTTGGATTTAATGCGGTATTCATACCCGTGTCAAGACACGGGGCGCTCTGCTTTCCAACGGGGTAAATATATCTTTCCTGGCAGGTTACTTCTTTGACCAGATCCCTTCCGACAAGCCCTTGAGATTTTTTGGCTCTTTTTACAAGCTCTGAGGCGCTTACGTCTTCAGTTGAAATAACTGAACGCATGGCGCCTGCTTCTCTGATATGGATTGTCAATGCCCTGACATCTACTCCTTCAATGGCAATAATGTTTTGTTTTTGAAGAAATTCCTGAATGGATTCTTTTGCTCTCCAGCTTGAAACTATTGAGCTGGCTTCCCGGACAACAAAACCGGCAGCAAAAACTTTGCGGGATTCCATATCTTCCGGATTTATTCCGTAGTTTCCTATGTGAGGGTAAGTCATTGCGATGATCTGGCCGCAATAGGAAGGATCGCTTAATATTTCCTGATAGCCTGTAATACTCGTATTAAATACTATTTCACCAAAACTTTCGCCTGAAGCGCCGAAAGAAATTCCTTCAAATACTTTTCCGGACTCTAACGCTAATATGCCTTTTTTTAATGCCATAACTGTGTCTTTCCAACTTCTATTGTTTCTTCCCGTTTTCTGCCCAAAGAAATTAAATCAATTCTTGCCCCGACAAGCTTTTCTATCCTTTTAACATATTTTTGCGCAGTTAAAGGCAGATACGTAAACTTAGTTATGCCGCGAATAGGCCCTTTAAATCCCTGCATTTCTTCATAAATTGGCTCGCATTCTTGTTGAGCGATACGGGACGCAGGAAAATCTTTAAGAATTTTTCCGTTATATTTATATGCAACACAGATTTTTAAGGTTTCCATGTCTTCCAAGCAGTCAAGTTTGGTGCAAATAAGATGATCTATACCGCTCAATCTCACCGCATGGCGCACAACAACAGCATCAAACCAGCCGCATCTGCGCGGCCTTCCTGTAGTCGCCCCGTATTCCTGCCCTTTTTCTCTCAAATGTTCTCCGATTTTATTTGCAAGTTCTGTCGGAAACGGCCCTCCGCCGACTCTGGTTGTGTATGCTTTAACCACGCCCAATACTCTGTCAATTTTCGTGGGGCCCAGCCCTGCGCCGACGCACGCGCCGCCGGCAATGGGATTAGATGAAGTAACATAGGGATAAGTGCCGAAATCAAGGTCCAACATAGTTCCTTGAGCGCTTTCAAACAAAATATTTTTATTTTTTTCTATTACTTTTTGGAGGATTAACGATGTGTTGGCAACAAACGGTTTGATAAATTTCTTTAATTTCGGATAATCTTTTAAGATTTCTTTTCTCACTTTTTCAACCGAAACAATGGTTTTTAAAATAGGTGCTTTCTCTTTTAGATTTCTGTCCAAAAGATCCAAAAATACTTTTTCTTCAAGATAATCAATTACTCTTATGCCGAGCCTAGTTACCTTGTCTGCATAGGCGGGGCCTATACCCCGTTTTGTCGTTCCGATCCTGATTTTTCCCATTTCTCTGATTTCGTCAAGGTATTTATGGTAGGGAAGTATCACGTGAGCGGATTCGCTTAAATAAAATCTTCCGTCAATTTTTATTTTTTTTTCTTTTAAGAGGACGGCTTCGTCATATAACCCCTTCGGATCAATTACCACGCCGTTAGTGATCAAACATATTTTTTTAGGAAAGAGAATTCCTGCAGGTATGAGATGTAAAACAAACGGTTTGTTTTCAAATATTACGGTGTGTCCGGCATTGTTGCCGCCCTGGTATCTTACGATATAATCAGCCTGTTTTGACAAGTAATGAACTACTTTTCCTTTTCCCTCATCTCCCCATTGCGTGCCTACCACGATTAATGTTGACATATTCGCACCTTTCTAATTAGATTTTTAAATTTTGATATCTGATTTTTGATATTCTAATTGTACGCCCCCAAGGGGACTCGAACCCCTGCCGCATCCTTGAAAGGGATGTGTCCTAAACCACTAGACGATGGGGGCAGTAACTTCAGGTTAAGATCAATACAGGTTAAGGTTAAGAAAAGGTATTTTTTCTCAATCTCAACCTGCCTTATTCTGCCGTTTTAGTTTGCCAAAGCCATTCTAATTCGTTATGAGAACTGTTTTTATTCTCAAGCTAGTTTGCCAAACACATCAGAGTTTGTTATTAGAAAATATCCTTTTTTTCTTATGCCACCTAGTTTAGCAGATTATTTTTTTAGTTTTTATCGCAACGTTAGTTTGCCAAAGCCAATCTAATTCGTTGCGAACAATTGTCTTATTTGTTTTTTATTCTCAGCGTAGTTTGCCAAACACGCCAGAGTTTTATAGCGAGGGAAATGATGGCGTGATGAGGCAAAGAAATCTGAGTTGCAGCGTAGCACAGCTACGTAAGACGAAGATTTCGAAGCCGGAGTCCGTCAGCATTTTCCGCAGCCAAACTCTGGCGTGTTTGGCAAACTAAATGAGCCCGGCGTGACTTGAACACGCGACTCCTTCATTAAAAGTGAAGTGCTCTACCAACTGAGCTACGGGCCCATTATCAGTTACCAGTTACCAGTTATCAGTAACTATAAACAATTAATAAACTCCTGTTTCATTATTTTTTGTTTTTACTGGTAACTGGTTGCCGGTGGCTGGTGGCTTTATTAAAGAACTAAAACTAGGCATAAAAAAACCGCCGTTTAAATTCTTAGCGGCAGTTGAGAATATAGCAAATTATTTGTTTGTTTGTCAATTTGACAAAAACAGCTACAAAAACAGCTATTGAGATATTAATTTTATTCCATATTTTCCTATTATTTTTTATTAAAACATGGTTTGCCGAAATTATATGTTATGCCAAACCTGTGCGATGAGCCAAGGTCGGTATAGCCCGCCAAAGCATCGTGGTAACTAAAGGCATACCCTATTTCAAGTTCTTTCCAAGTTATTCCGAACCCTGCCGTTACTTCAGTTTCGTTTATTCCTGCCCGTATTGAAAACATCTTCAAAGGGGTATATTCCGCCCCAATTCTTAGTTTAGGATTTCTACCTGCGGTAAATACAAAATCGCTGGACAACAAAACTTTTTCGCTTATATCGCAGCTTGCGCCAAGGTTTAATGTTATTGGATACTGATCGGTATCAGTATTCAATTTTATCATCGGCGGAATTATATTTTGAAGGTTTGCCCCAAACCACAGCCTGTCCGTTAAAGCATAAAGAGCTCCTGCATCCACTCCGAAACCTGTACCCGAATAGTTGTCTATCTTTTGCTGTACTGCCTTAACCGTCGTCCCTACAAGTATGCCCTTGTAGATTTTGGCATAAGAAAGCAGCAGCGCATTCTCGCTAAGGTCTGCACTGCCTATCGGGTAATTAAATTGATCGCGTTTATCAAAATTAGTTGAACTAAGGTTTACAAGTCCAATACCTATCGCACTGTCCTCTAAAGGCTTTGCATACGAAACAAAGTTATAGTTTGTGTCTTCCCAGAGTATTGAATGCAAAAGAGTTATCTGTTCTCTCTGAAGCTGCATCAGGCCTGCCGGGTTTGAATACACTGCAGATGCATCGTTTGAAACTGCCGTGTATGCCCTCCCCATTGCAAGTGAACGAACACCGGCGCCATAAGACAAAAATGCTCCTGCTTTCCCGCCGTCTTCCTTGGCAAAACCAAGGTCGAAAGCAAACCCTGGAAACGTTAGGTTGAATATAATTGCTATAGATAACAATAGTTTAAATAGTTTTTTCATCTTCTTTTCGATAGAACTCAGCCTTTAGTTCTAAGTTCTGCTCGTCATTTTATGACGAGTATCTTCCTCGTCTTTACCTTATTTGAACTCCCATCGTCTATCTCAATCCTCATAATATATCCGCCATTTGCTACAACGTCGCCGAAACCGTTTCGCCCATCCCATTGCACCTGATTCAATGTATTTGCCTGCCCTTTCCCCGTTTCGCCTCGGTTAAAATGAAAAGTCTTAACCAGATTCCCCATCAAATCATAAATTGCAATATGTATTTCCGAATCTTTTTCTAGCGAATACTGGATTGTTGTCTTTTCCCTTCCGGCAGCAAACGGATTCGGATAATTGCTTAAGTCCTCCAGACTCGCCGTAGGCGCATAGCCCATTACCGCATAGACCCCGAATTTCGTTACATTTGCAGAAAGCGTAAAGCCTGATTCATCATTTATTGTGAATATTTCTTCCCAAATCTTTTTTTCAGGATTATAGTAATACCATTTCATTGTTTTTGTATTTAAATTCTGCGCTTTTACAGTTCCCGACGCTTTCCAGGGATTTCTGTAAATACTCGCCTTCTTCCTTTCTATCGCAAACTGAGGATTAACTATGTCCGAATATTTTGCCTGAATTGTTATTGGTTTTTGTAAACTTGCCCCTGAAATTATTGAATTGTTTTGGTCAAAGATATTTATTGCATAATTTAATCCTTCCTCCAGCGTTTTTAAAGGATAAACCATTTTCTCTTTAAAACCGTTTGCTGTTTTTTCTACATCAACAAGGCCGTCTGCGCTTAATGCGTTTGCCGGAACATCTATCTTTATCTCATTTTTCTCAACTACTCCGCCCTGCGATGCAAGCATAAGCGTTTTGAAATTGCTTGAATATCCTTTGAAATAGTATCCCCCTACTTCTGCTATGGCTTTGTCTATTTGTATCTGGTATTCCGCATTATTTGAAAAGCCGTTATCACTAGTAAATGTCAATACATTTTCGGTTTCATCATAAACGTAACTTCCTGATAAAACTGTGCCTGTCTTTAAACTTGTTATCTTAACTACGTCCCCCCATGATTTACCCGAACCCAACTTAACATATTCATTGAAATATATCTTGATATTGCCTATTTCGCTTGCGCGCAATATTTTCGTAGTGTCCGGCAAAATACTTGAAACTTTTAAAACTCCCGTGTCCGGTATTACTTCAAATGCGCTCTGCGACTGCGAAGCTAAATTATAAAATCCGTCGCCTTCAAATACCGCTTTCAATGCATAGTTCCCGGGATTTTGCGTTATCATCGGGTATATTGTTGCAACGCCGCTTGCATCAGTCATTGTTGTGTAACTTGAGTTGTCTATTACAAAGTTAACGGTTTTGTAAGGTACGGGCGATCCGCCCTGCGCAGTTAATGTTGCTTTGTAAACCGCATAATCGCCGAAGACAGATACTGATTCCCCTGCATAAGTTATCTGGGTAGGTATTGGTATTACTGATACTATTGAGTTTGTTTTTGTTTCTTCCGGAACTGAAGGAAAATAAACTGTTGCAAAGTTGGCTATTGGAATGCCTCAAGCGATCGCGTGTTCTGATCGTATTGATATTGGAATGTCGCAGGTGTTTCAATCGGTGTGCCACTATTATAATCTTTCCGTTTGAAGTTCCCTACTGAAAGCGTTGAATCATCAAGGTTCTCTTCAAAATTGTCAACAATATAAACGCCGTATGCAATACCCTCGCCGACATTTTCGAATTCAACGGTGTACGTTAAGGTCTGATTTGCAGTTATGTATCCTTCCGGGCCATACATCATATTCGGGTCGCCAGCAACGATAACTTCTGGTTGCTTGAAATCTTTCAAATAATAAGCATCATTATCTGTTCTTCTCTCTTCTCCTTGGCCTTCTGGATATTCATGAACCTGTCCAGAATCCTTATTTGGCAGAGAATACGGACTAGGTTTTATCTTGTATATTTTCTGCTTATTTCCATAAGCCCCGGATTTAAAATACTTCCAGCCATTGTCAAAAACAATAATATCTAAGCGATGCTTGGTATGCGCTGCAAACCATATTTTATCAATCGTTCCATCGTTGTTATATGTAATTTTTGAAACAATAATTGCATGTCTTGAATTAGTGTCAAGACCCATAATTATTACATCCCCTACCTGAATATCATTCGGGGGAGTTGCAAAATTATTATCGATTGGGGTGGAAACTTCTGATTGAGATAAAAATTCATCTAAATTATCACAAGATTTTGTGCATCCTCGATCTTTTTTTCCAGTATACTCATCAAAAGGTTGTGTATAACACCCATATCTAAGGCATTGGGATACAAAATTTGCGCAATCCGTGCCGTCATATCTTCCGTAAAAGTTTCCATAATAGTTATAATGAATATTCCACTTTAATGACCATTCTTCAATATATTTTCTTACTAAATCCCTATAGTAATCAGCAGAAATAGACATAGGAATTAGTAGAATAGAAATTAAAGCAAGAAAAATGTGAATATTTTTATTTTTTTTCATTTGCATTTTGTATAGAATTCAATATGCTATATACAGCTTCTCTTTCGTTTCTATTTTTTGTTTTCCTTATAAAAGCTTGCATGTCAGAAATAACATCCTTTTCTTTTGGATTTACTTCTAGTATTGCTTTCCAATAACAGATTTTAATTTCTGCATTATTATCTTTCATTTCTTTCTTTAATATTTTTACGGAATTTATCTCTTTAATAAATCCGGGTAACAAATTTTCTATTATCTTACGAATTATTGGATCAGGGTCGTTTTCTAAAAGATAAATTAAAATGGGCAGAGAAAGAACATCTGCTTTATATTGTTTTTGCTCCGAGATAGGGTTAATACCACAAATTTCTTTAGCATAATATTCCCTGTCCTCAAAAAGGAATAAAATCCTTCTTGTGTCAAGCTCGTACTTCCCCCCGGAACGGATATATTTTAAGTAAAGTTTTTTTCTTATTCCATATTGCTGAAACAGCGCGATTATATTTTCAAATTCGCTTGTTGATATGTGTTCCAGTAAAAGGCCTTTGTTGCTATTTAGTTTTTCTATAATTAACTTATTTTCTGGATTTATAAACATATAAGTTTTTGCGGCTGTAATTATCACTCTGTAATCTTCATTATCTAATTTAAGTTTAAGGGCATTTAATATTGATTGTGATGATCCAAATTTCCAAATTTTATCCGCGATAGTGTTTCTTACGAGCCATGAAGGATCCTTTTCTAATGAATATAATAAAGGCAGAAAATTTTTTGGATTTATTGGCAAAGTAAGCCCTGCGGAAATGGTTTCACCGCAGAGATAATTTGCCGCATAGTTTCTTTTTTCATTATTATTATCAAAAAGCAATTGATTCACCCAGCTAATATCCTTCCCTCCCGATGCCTTATACTCGGCAAGCACATTCTCCCTTTCTTTTAAAGTGCTTTCCGGGTAAGAAACCGCCGCGAGCAAACCACCCACTGAAATCAAAACTACTTGAAACAAAATTATAGCTTTTCTTATCATTGCTACTCCTTTTGGTAAAAACTATTGCGGCACGTATTGCTTTTCCATCTCGTTATAGAATTGTTCATTCATCGCATCGTCAACTATTCTAGCTTCAATATCAGTCATAAGGTGTGCTGGCAAACCCCAATTATATTTGACCGATATAGTATAATTATAAAAAGTCCTGGCAGGGATATTATTAAGACTCCACCGAGCTACATGGAATGGACGGCTATACTTAACTCCTGGGGAACCGACAACAAATGAGCTTTCTACCGGCAATAGTATAAGCAGCATTTTTCCAGAGGATTCAACGGTACCCTCGTTCTTAACTCTCGCTGTGTATGTAACAGTCTCTCCGGGACTAAGTCTTTCCGGGCCGAAAATGTCTAATTTTAGAATAGGTGCCGGCGCTAAGCCAATGTCTATCCTGCTTAATGTTATAAAAAGCTTCTTTTCGTTTGTTTTATTCGTTAGAGTTCCGTTTATTGAGCCTAAAAGGGGGCTTGAAAACATTCCGGTTATTAGTGTCTGCTCTGATGTTACATCTTGGCTATAAAACCAGCTCTGTCCCTCATCTTTGTTTGTCTTATATGACATTAATCCGAATCCCTCGCCGTTGCAAGGATTGTTCGCATCGTTTATTTTGACATTCGTTAATACGCTTTGTATCGGGCCTTCATACCCGCCTGTGATTGTGCCTTGCGCAGAAGTCTGAATATATGAAATATTTACGCCTGAATAATCAACAGATGTATTGTAACTAATACTTCCCGTTAAACTAATATTATCGCAAGTATAATTCCCGTTTGTTTCCGCTTTCCTAAATGTCCATGAACCTGAAACTACATTATAACCGCCTCCGCTTAAATTTAAACTTAAGACTCCGCCCAGATCGCTTTCCATAGAAGAATTTATATACATTATTGAGCCTTTGATGTACGACATTCCTTTTATCGTTCCTGAATAGTCTACTCCATTTAGCGTCGCCGTCCAGTTTCCTTTTATAAATCCTTTGTCGTTGAAAGCTCCGCTTTTTACATTGACAATTTGGACATCTGTAAAGTTCACTGTGCCTGAAAGCGTTCCTTGGGCGTTAAGTAAAACCGAACATATCTTTTTCTGCAAATTTTCGTTTAGAGTTTTTGTCCCCAAGACTGTTACAGTTGACACTGACATACCAATAGGTGAACTCTGGCTTGATGATGGAATATATACTGTCCCGCCTTCTACACCGATTGTCCCGCCTATAGTTCCGCTGGAAGCCAGTATCTGACCGGCATAAGTTGAACTCATACAATATAACGCTATGCGCCCGCCACCGCCTACTCCCCCGCCTCCTGTATCAAAACCATTTCCACCGTTTGCCTTTATTATTCCGTTTCCGCTTAAAGAATTTGTTTGAAGCCATATGCTTCCGCCGGAACCGCCACCGCCTCTTGAGCCGTTATCGTATCCGCCGCTTGTACCTCCGGCGCTTATTATGCCGTTATTTTGAAGTGTCCCGTTGACCTTAATTTTTATTTTCCCGCCACCGTTTCCACCGTATGAATTAAATCCTTGCGATCGTCCGCCGCCTGAACCTAATTCAAGTGGTTCTGTAATGTTGCCGTACGGTTCGCCGCCGTCCGGCGCTATCTCCCAGTAAAACACAGACCCTTTTGCTCCTTTCCCGCCGTATCCTCCGCCAGCTCCGGCTACTGAAGCGCTCGGACCGCCGCCGGGACCCTCGCCATTCCCGTCGTTTATTCCGACTGCCCCGCCTCTATACCCACACCCGTCAACATCTATTTTTCCGCCCTCATTAATCTCAAGATTCCCGCTAACAGTTAAATCAAAATCCGCGTCTCCCTGGCTATGCGTTATTCTAGCGGTTGAACAAACTCTGAGGTTGTTAGCTGTCAATTGATGGTTCATATAAACAATTGAATTCGAACTTATCTCAATATCTCCCATATTCGCCTGGCCTGATTCTATACACATCTCTGAACTACTTGAAATAAAAATATCTGCTATTTCTGTTACTCCATAACTTGATAATACTCCTTTGTTGATTGCGTTCAGGCACTGGGCATTTAGCGTCTGTGTCGTAAAAACTACCGCGTTGTTTCCAATTATTACATCCCTATATTGACCGTCAATATATGTTTTCTCCCCTTTAACATTTCCGTTCAGTATAAAAAGATCCCCTAATGACTGATTCTTGTCTTTTTTATAGAACGTTCCAGCTCCTCCATTATTTTCATTATAAGAACCAGTACATTCTACGGTTCCGTTGTAGTTATCCGTAATATAATACAACGCTATTCTCCCCCCACTGCCACCGCCGCCGCCATCAGTATAAGCCCCATAACCGCCATTCGCTTGTATAAACCCTGTTCCGGATATTGTTCCTGCTTCTAAGTATATACTGCCGCCTGATCCGCCTCCACCACGATTTATATCATAAATCGTTCCTTGTGTCCCATTTGCGGATATCACGCCATTGTTTATTAATTCACCGTTTACTTTCAAACGTATCTTTCCGCCGCCGTTTCCACCGGCACAGAATGATTGCCCTTTACCTCCGCCTGAACCAAAATCGTTCGGATTCATAAGACTCCCGTAAGGTGCCCCGCCTGACACAGAAGCGTCTTCCCCTTTTCCTCCGTATCCTCCTCCGCCACCCCTCATTCCGCCACTCCCACCCGCGCCGGGACCTTCACTTGCATAAGCAGTAGTTGCTCCTCGGTATCCCTTACCATCCACAATTATTTTACCCGTAGAACCAATTGTTATGTTCGGAGTTTCAATCGTTAGCCATCCAGTCAAAGCCGTGCCATCATAAGCCTGCACATACAAGGTGCCGTCAATCTGCACAGAAGTATCATAATTGTGTGCACCGCATTTGGTGTATGTTTCCCCGGCAGGAATTATTAAATCTGACGAATTATCTGTTATTGCAGCGAAACTTGCTGTGCAAGAGATAAATATTACAAGTATGGTGAAAAATATTTTTAGTTTCTTCATAAACAAAAAAATCCTGAAAGCTTTAAAGCGCTGGCAGGAAATTAAATACAAAACCATTTGCCAAAAATAATTTACTCATAACTTGTCCCCCGAACAAGCATAATAAATATACTACTTTGTTTTACAATAGTCAAATGCTCCCAGCCGAAAACAAAAACAGCTGCTAGTTATTAGTTTTTTGGTTCCATGAAACGACTATTTTTTAAAGGACTTTTGGCTTATAACGCGTTACTTTGCAGGTTCTTTAATTGTATCTTTTTTCTGTTTCCCTGCCTACCCTTCGACTTCGCTCAGGGCTATGCTAATCCCTGCCTACTGTTTTTTGCTCCCGTTCCAAATAACTGAAAACCTGTGTGTGTCCCCCATATAGTCGTACGGCTCAAACGAATAATCTATCCTGAACTCCTTGTATTTTACTCCCGCTCCAAACGTTATTTGATATCTCATACCAACATCCTACTTTTATCATCAAAGGCAACGGAGACTCTTCACTGACATATTTAAGGCCGGGACCAACGTTTGTTGCAACTGCCCCTAAAGTAAGCTTGATATCTTTAAGTTTGTACCTTGCTCCGGCATCAAAGGCAACGCTGTCTGCACTTCGTTTTATTCTTGAACTGATATATTTCGCACTGCCTCCAAACTCTATATCTGATATCTTCCTTGCATATGAAAATGTTACTGCTGTATCATTGGGTGTAAAATCTCCTACATGCACCCCGACTTCGTTTGTCTCTTTGATAGAACCGTAACCCATATATTGTACGCCAAATCCGAACACGCCTACAGTGTTTATCCTTTTGGCAAATCCTAACCAGTCATACGTTATATCTTCAAGCCAGTTTACATGCATAAATGATACGCTCATATCTTGGACCCCGTTTAACCCTGCCGGGTTCCAGTATACCGCGTTTGCATCCGAACTGGCTGCTACCTGCGCGCTTCCCATTCCTGACTCTTTTGCTCCTGCTCCAAGCTTTAAAAACTGAGCAGTTGATGTTCCCGCGTCGCTGGGC
>JAPLKN010000070.1 GCA_026388075.1 Elusimicrobiota bacterium | reverse complement strand
TTGCCATACATAGATATAAAGCAAAGAAAGTTGAAGGCGATACCGAAAAACTTTACTCTCAGATAAACCAGGAGGAAGAAATATACGAAAAAACCCGTCTGAACGAAGAAAAAAAGCGCCGGCAGACGGAACTTTTCATAGCAAGGTTTAAAGCCAAGGCAAGTTTTGCAAGCCGCGCGCAGTCCCGCGTGAAAAAACTTGAAAAACAGGGAAAGATGAAAAAACTTGAAACTATTGAAGATCTAGATCTTTATTTCAACAGCGCGCATTTTGCGGCGGATAAAATGATGTCTGCGGAGCATATTTCTTTTTCTTATACAGGCAAAGAACCGTTTTTGATAAATAATTTTACGCTTGAAATAAAAAATAATGAAAGAATCTGCATTGTCGGTAAAAACGGAAAAGGAAAATCCACACTTTTAAAACTTCTTGCCGGGGAACTTAAACCCTTGAGCGGAGAAATAAAAAAACATTCGGTATTGCAGGAAGGGTATTTCGGGCAGACAAACAAGCTTGATCTTGACGACAACAACACTGTTTTGGAAGAGATAAAGAGCGCGGACAAACAATGCGGAGAAAACAAGGCAAGAAATATTGCAGGCGGGCTGATGTTTTCGGGAGACAGCGCGCTTAAAAAAATAAAGGTTCTGTCCGGCGGAGAAAAAAGCAGGGTTTTGCTGGGTAAAATACTGGTGAAATCGGCACATCTTCTGTTTCTGGATGAACCGACAAATCACCTTGATATGCAGTCTTGCGATTCTTTAATTGAAGCGATTGACGATTTTGACGGCTCGGTTATAATGGTTACTCATGACGAGATGCATTTAAGAGCTGTTGCCACAAAACTCGTTGTCTTTGATAACAATAAAATAAGCATATATCCAGGCGGATACGACCATTTCCTGAGGGACATCGGTTGGTCGGATGAATACTTTGGCGAATAACAGGCGAGCTACAGTAATTAGTGATTAGTAATTAGTACTTAGTAAAAACAAAAGAAAAGACTAGATTCCGTATCCCGCCGCAAAACTTGGCCCGCTTCGACGAATCGAGGCGAGCGAGGCAAGCAAGTCCGGAATGACCCCTGCATGGTTGCTTCCCCAAAGATTTCCTTCCCCAATCATTTCTTCCCCAATGATTTCTTTGAAATCATAGCATGGGGACAAGTCTAAAACAAGATGCAGGGGCAGGCAACCTTGGAGATTCGGAAGGGGAAGCTCGCCTGCGCTAAACATCCCATCCTTTTTATTAGCTAAAACTGTTTAAAAATGCTACAATACAACCAAGATAAAGATAAACCTATAAATCCCTTCAAAGCAGGAAGCCGATCTTATAACTTATCTTACAACCAAAACAACTCATCATCTAAAGATAATCTGCAAAAAGTATTAAGGGGGCAAAATGGACATTACCATTAGACAAGCGCTATTAATAGATCGCGCTCACATTGCTAAATTGAACAAATCGGCCGCAAAAAACAAAGATAAAAAAAACCTTATTAAAGAACTTCAAAAAACAAGGGATTATGTGAAAGAATTGTTTTTGGTTGCTGAAGTCAATAAAAAGATAGTAGGGCATTTAATGTTCTACCCGGTATATATAGTTAGCCGCCACACAAAATATAAAACACTTTCTTTAATTGAAATGACTCTTCATCCCGATTACGAAAACGAGGGGGTTGGCGAAAGGCTTATTGAAGAAGGCATTAAATGTTCCAAAACAATGGGATTTTTTTCAATAGTTATTTTGAACGCCTCAGAATACTATGCGCAGTTCGGCTTTAAAGCGGCCAGCAGATACCAAATAAGACAACCGTCCAGTTCACCGAATACCTCATTTATGGCTCTTGAGCTAGTCCCCGGAGCTTTAAATGACATCCCCGGAAAAGTTGAATATCCCGAAGCATATCACAAAGCATCCTAAACGGCAGTAGATAGTAGACAGATAACAACAATAGACAGGGAAACGGCAAAGGCCGGATTCCTCCGCCCAAGGCGGACGGGAATGACCCCTGCATGGTTGCTTCCCCAATGATTTCTTTGAAATCATAGCATGGGGACAAGTTGAAATCAATGCCCCATATGGTTTCTTCGAAACCAAGACAATGGGACAAGCATGGGGACAAGTCTAAAACAAGATGCAGGGGCAGGCAACCTTGGGGCTTCGGAAGGGCAGGCGCTGGCTTTACTTGTGAAAAATAATACGCTAAAATTAAATTATAAAATGAAAACCAAATGAAGCCACCCCGCACAGTTTTGTCTAAGACCCCTAGAAATCGAAAATGCGATTTCAGGGACTTTTGTCCTGGAAATGCTTTGCATTTCACAGGGCAAAACTAGACGTGGGGGTTCTCCCCGCCTTCATACCCGTAGCAAGCTACGGGGTATTTGGCGAAGGAGAATAAAAAAAGTTTAGGAAACTTTAAAATGAAAAAGATAAATATACTCTTGATTCTGTTTTTGTCAGCGGCAATTCTGGTTTTACTCTTTGTCGGAAGCGTTCCCGGGATATTTAACCTTATTATTCAAAATATAATAAGCGGTACTATCGGCGCAATTATTTTTGTTAATATTGTAAATAGAGTTTTCCAAATTGAAGAAGAACGAAGAATACTTAAGACGCAAAAAGTAGTTATTGGAATGCTGATAAAAGCCATAAATGAATTTCTTTTTTTTACGGCTCAACAAATAAAAGCTGCTTCGGATAGATGGCTGCCCAGAAATATTGACGAGATGTATTCTGATGAAAGTCTTTTAGTAATCGGACAGCATTTGGATATTTCAAAAGATGCGCCTATTACTCTTAAAGAATCCTGGAGAGACTATATATCCAGAAAGGCAGCGGACTTTTTGGAAGCAATAGACAGCGCTCTTAAATTTCATTCATTTTATCTTTCCGATGAGCTTATTTCGGCATTAGACAGAGTTCATAGCTCCCCAATAATATATCTGTATAAAATTATTCCGAATCTCCACTTGATTGACCTTCAGTGGAAAACAGCAAGGGCGCCGAAAATAGGTTTAATGCCCCATAATTACGGTATATTTTGGAAAGATATCAGGAGTTTAATCAAAATTGTAGAAACGGAACAAAATAAAATAACGAGAAAGGAAAACTTTCAAAGCGGATTTGAAATAAAATTTCCCGGCAATATATTGAACCCGATGAATCTTACTCCCAGGCTTGGTAAAGATAGAATTGAATAAACGGCAGTAGATCCCGCATGATTCCTTTCCCAATGATTTCTTTGAAATCATAGCATGGGGACACGTTGAAATCAAGGCCCCATATGGTTTCTTCGAAACCAAGACAATGGGACAAGCATGGGGACAAGTCGGAATCAAGACAGCGGGACTCCATTGAATTAGATTAAGGAAGTCGCAGTGGGTAGTAGGTAAGAAAAACTAAGAAATTAAATTAATAATTCAAAATCTTTTACCGCTTATCCTGTAAGAAATCAGTTTCTACTTGATAAGCGGTTTTTCTTTTGTTATAAATATACAAAATCGATGTAAGCTTCTCTACTGATTTGCCGGAGGCTGAGATTGGTTGAGCATATTCAAAATAAAAGCCGTAAATAAATTTAGGAGGAGAAAATTATGTCAATCGCATCAGAATCAGAGTACAAAGGTAATCCGATGTTCGTTATCAAAAACACCGAAGAGGACAAGTTCCCTTTTCAGTTCGGTCTGAAAAAGGCGAAACTGATCCTTGAAAACGTTGAAAACATCAAAAAATTCGTTGAAAAACACGATAAAGAAAAATAATTAGTCTTATCCGTATTTTTGCAACGGTATAATCTTACCGCAACAATTAAGTAATAAAATAAGCGGGTAATTTTTTGGACTGTAAAAAACTCTGCAATCGATATCAACTATGTTTGCAAGGAGAAAGGCATGATAAAAAATAGGAATCAGTCCGGATTATCTTTTATCGGGATACTTATTGCGCTGGGTATTATCGCATTCTTGTATTTTTATGTTTCCAAAACGTACTGGATAAATCCTTCCGGAGTAACAAAAGAAGTGCAAAAAGATCTTGCTGAACAAGGAATTAACACTTCCAATTTGCCTGAAACAATCCAAAAAGCCAAAGAAACAGCAGAAAAAGCAAGCCAGCTGAATAAAAAATTAGAGAAAGAATATAGCCAAAAAATGGAAGATCTAAACTGAAACTCCGCTGACAGGAGAGACTGTGCCATAACCGCTAAAATTAGCCCCTTTTGTCATGCTGAATTTATTTCAGCATCCTGTATTCCGACGATGACGAGATCCCGAAACAAGTTCGGGATGACAGCAAATGGGAATATGACACAGTCTCAGGAGTCGGCGGGTTCTGCGAATCTGAATAATAATGAGAATAAAATCCACTCCAAAAGGCATCATCGCAAGAAATATACAAAAAGGCAGAAATCCTTTGCGCGATAGACTTGCAAAAATTCAGGCAAAATCAAGAAAAGCCCGCCCGCTCCAAAGGAGCGAGCGAGGCCTCGCTCGCCTCGATTCGACGAAGCGGGCCCAAGGGCGGGGATAATAAAAGCGAAAAATTTAACGCTTAAATTCTGCTAGGATGAAAAAATTACTGATAATTTCGCTGTTTTTTTTGAGTTCCTGCGCTGGAACACAAATCCAAAGCTCAAAAAGCGAGAATTTTCAAATTCCTGAATTCAAAAAAGTAATTGTTATCGCGGCCTGCGCAGACTTAAAAGAAAAGCAGGAAACAGAAAATGTTTTTTCAAAAGAACTGAACCATACCGCTTTGAAGGGAATTTCTTATCTTTCAATATTTCTTCCTGAAAAAAAATACACAGACAAGGAAACCGAAACTTTGCTTAACAAAAGCAGTATTGACGGATCCATTGTTATAATTAAGACAGCCGAATTCAAATCGGAACGATATGTCTCACCGCAGTTTTTTGATATGGCCGTAATGTCCGGATCGCATGATATGTTTTACGGAACACCGATGGAAGGGTATTATTTAACGGAAGGTATTACCGAATACAAAATAAGCCTGCTTGATAGAAAAAACAATAAAATTTGGTGCGCAAAAGCTACGACAAAAGGCAGTAATAAAAGAATGGTTTATAAATCATTGGCAAAAACAACTATTAAAAAACTTAGGAAAGACGGAATAATACATTAAAGGTAATTAAAACCAAAGAAACAGGATTCTTTAATAAGCTAGATAAAATAACAGACTTTGCTTGAACAAATATTCCTTATTTTGTAAAAGATATATATTGTTTGATGAAGTAACAAAAAAAGCAGACGGTTGGTTGTTCTCATTAGGATTTTAACTTGCAATTCCCCGCATCTTGATGCGGGATAACCAATAACTTCTCCCTTTGAAAAAGGGAGATTGAGAGGGATTTGGCGTTATTGAATCTCCCCTCACCCCTCTTTTTCAAAGAGGGGAACATCTGATACCCCGCAGCTTGCTGCGGGGGAGGTTCATTTTAATAAAAGGGGAGCAAATATGATCAAAAAATTGTTGAAAACATTGCAGACTTTGATTTGTTTTGTTTTGATTGTTCAATTAACGGGGTGCGGTCTTCTTTTACATCCTGAACGTAAAGGACAAAGATCGGGACGGATTGACGGCGGAATAGCTGTTTTGGACGGTATAGGATTATTGTTTTTTATACTTCCGGGCGTAATAGCGTTTGCGGTTGATTTTTCTACCGGAACAATTTACTTGCCTCGCGGAAGGAGAAGTTCTTTAGATTTAAAAGACATTAAGCAGGTAAAGTTTGATCCCAATAATTGCGATAATTCAACAATTGAAAATATAATTAAAAATGAAACGGGATATTCCGTAAAACTGAACCAAAAAAACATGCAGGTATCAAAATTAAAATCCTTGGACGATATGGAAATGCAGTTTGCTAAGGTTTCGCAAAAAATAAAAAATACAATAATTGCCTCAAACAGGAAATACTAAAAGATTACGCTGGTTATTTTAAGCCGTGATATCAATGTAATAATATTTGGAAAAAGCATGAACTATCTTATAGTCTTTTTATCGGGGGTTTTAACGGGCGGGGCCGTTGTATGGCTTTTCTGGCAGTACCGATTTAAAGTAGAAAAAGGGGTGCCGCACCAGGATTTAATTGATAAATACGTGCTTAAAACTGAAGCTGAAAAGCGTTACGAAGAAATAAAAAAGCAGTTTGAGCATTACAAAATTGAATTTGAAAATCTTGCCCAGAAAGTTCTTGAAGATAAAAGCGAAAAATTTCTTAGTTTAAGCAAACGAAACCTTGAAAGCATTCTAAATCCTTTAAAAGAAAAAATTGACGATTTCAAAAAGCGGGTGGACGACACCCATTCGCAGGAAATGAAAGAACTGGGAGCCCTTTTTAAGCTGAGTACCAAGTTAAGCGAGGACGCTAATAACCTTGCAAGCGCCTTAAAAGGCGACAATAAGCTTGTAGGAAATTGGGGCGAGTTCCAGCTGGAAACAATTCTGCAGAAAGCCGGGCTTATTGAAAACATAAATTATAAAAAACAGCCCAGCTTTGAGGATAGAGACGGCGCGGAAAAAAGGCCTGATTACGTCGTTATGCTTCCGGACAACAAAAATATTGTAATTGATTCAAAGGTTTCTCTTGTTGCATACGAGAAGTATTTTAATGCCGATTCATCCGAAAAAAAAGAAGTGTTCCTCAAAGAACATGTCAAAAGCATTCAGGACCATATAAAGAATTTAACTTCCAAAAATTACCAGTCGCTTTACCAGATAAACCAGCCGGATTATGTAGTATTGTTTATGCCGCTTGAGCCGGCGCTTAGCATGGCGCTTCAAAAAGAGCCGAAACTTTTTGAAACCGCTATTGAAAACAATATCGTAATTGTGTCAGCAACAACGCTTCTTGCGACGCTTCGGACTGTAGCCTACATTTGGAAGCAGGAAAACCAGAAAAGAAATGTCCTTGAGATCGCCAGGCAGGCAGGCGCGATGTACGATAAGTTTGTTGACTTTGTTTCAGACCTTGAAAAAGTCGGCCAGAAAATTGATGATGCTAACGATTCGTACCACGATGCGATGAATAAATTGAAAGATTCAAAAAAGCGGGGGGATACTCTTATCGGCCGTGCCGAAAAAATCAAAGAACTAGGCGCAAACACTTCCAAAAGCCTGCCTCCGGAAATTTAACCTTTTAGTCAAGGAAATAACTAATTCACAACTAAATCGTACGGGAACATAAAAGCCCTTATAAGTCTTATTATTATATACAAAAAGAAGCTGATAAAAAAAATCTACCTTTCACTTGCAAAAATCAATCAATTTTGATATACTTAAAAAAAATTTTGGGGTTTAAAATAAAAAAGGAGCAGAAAGCTAAGGGTTTTTTTAGTTTACCCCGTTAGAAATTTTAGCTCGCTTAGACATACGGCTAGGCCCTGTTTGAATTAACGTTTCAGCCCAACAATTTCTAACGGGGTAAATATGAACTCGGGGGAATCAAAAATTATGAAAAAAATCAAAATTTTATTAAAGGTATCGTTAGTAGGTTTCCTTTTTTTGTGGAGTTGTATTGTTTATTGCGACGAGATAAATGAAAAAGAGGATTTCCAATCACTTTGCAGGCTTTACCAGGATACTGTCGGGACAACCGCTTCATTAGGCCAGGCAAATAGTTTCCTTAAAAAGTATTCGAAATCCGAGTATGCTTCAAAAGTTCAATTTATAATAGCTAATTCTTACGGCGATAATGAAGAAGCCATTAAAGTTTATGAGAAGCTCATAAAAAAAGAAAGAAACAGCGAGCTTGCCGTATCGGCTTTAGTAAATATCGGGCAAATCTATTATAACTTGGGAAAATACAACGAAGCGATAGAATATTATCAAAGAATCATAAAAGATTTTCCGAACCATTTTATAGTCAGGGAAACGCTTTATGAGCTTATGCAGGCCCAGATAGCCGTAAAAAAATGGGATGAAGCGGAAAAAATACTTCGCAGGCTTATTCAAATCGATCCGTATTATGAAAAACAGGACAAGGTCATTTTTTCTTACGGCCTGATTTTTTACAAGAAAAAAAGTTTTGAATCAGCCTATCAGAAATTCAGTTTATTAAACAGCGCCGAAGCGCTTTATTATCAGGGAAGATGCCAGGAAAAACTTCAAAAATTTATTCCCGCAACAGTTACCTTCAAGCAACTCCTGTCGCAGTATCCCAACAGCGATTTTGTAGAAGATGCCCGGTTTCTTATTGCTGATTGCTACTATCTTGCGTCGGATTATCCTATAGCTGCGGAAGAATTCAGCAAATTTCTTAGTGATTTTCCTGACAGCTATTTAAAAGAAAACGCGCTTTATAGGATCGGCTGCTGCTCTTATCAGCAAAAAATATATACCGAAGCAATTACCAAACTGAGAAATTTCATACAAGAAAATTCCAGAAACGAGTTTGCGCCTTTTGCAAGTTATATGGTAGGCGAATCTTTTCTAGCACAAAACGATTTGGTAAGAGCCGCATTTGCATACGGAGATATACTCAAAACATATCCTCAAACCGAGATATTGCCTCAGACATACTACAAGCTCGGCTGGTGTTATACAAGGCAAAACAGTTATGATTCGGCTATTGATATGTTTAACAGGTTAATTACGGGCTATCCCAAGCATCCTTTGGTTCTCTACGCGCTATTGCTTTCAGCCGATAACTACAATAAAAAAGGGAATCTTGACCAGGCAATTGACTGCTACAGAAAAATTTTGGATTCGCCTGAAAGGAAAGAAGACCTTACCGAAGCAGCCCTTTTTATGATGACAAAGACTTTTTATAGCGCAAGAAGATTTAATGAAATCATAAGCAGTTTCCAATACATATTAAACAGCCTTCCTCCTTCAAATTCCGAATGGCGGTCCTACACATACCTTATGGTTGCCGAAGCATATTATTCCATGGGATTTTTTACCGAGTCTACCAGGGTATATGAAATGATCGAGAAAAATTTTCCGTACACTCAAGTTGCGGCGATGGCGCAGGAAGGCAAAGCCTGGTCTTCGTTTAAAGTTAAAGACTATTCAAAAGCCCAGAAAGAGCGCCAGGAATTTACCGAAGATTTGACGTCAAAAAAGGGTAAGTCAACAGAAATTTCTAACGAATTTGAAATGGGAAACATATATTATAACCAGAAAAAATATACGGAAGCTATGGACTCTTTTGAAAGATTTGTTCAAACCTATCCTGACGACGAACTTATTCCCGAAGCATTGTTTAGCGCGGGAAGGTGCTATTATAAACTGGAGTACTATACAAAGGCAATTGAAACATGGCAAAAGCTTGTAAACACGTATCCCAAACATAACCGGACCCAGGAAGCGATGAATCTTATATCTGACACCTATTTCAGAGCGCAAAAATATCCGGAAGCGATAGAATCCTATAAAAAGATCATTTCAGCATATCCCGGGACAGATAATGCCAAACAAGCTCAGCTGCGTATTGCGCAAAGTTATTATAACGCCATGGATGACGAAACTGCTATTCTTGAATTTGAAAAATTCATAAACTTGTATCCTAATGATTCAACCGCCGAAACCGCGCTTGAAGGAATGGTAACATCGGCGTATCGTATGAGCGAAGCCGGAACAAATACGGATTTAGATATTAAAGCCATGCAGAATTTTATAACAAGATACCCGAAATCTAAACTTGCAGGAAACGCCCAGTACCGCCTTGCGATGCGGTTTTATGACAAAAAAGATTTTGCTAATGCAGCCGAGGAATTTAATAAAGTCGCAAACTATTTCGCAGCGGGGCAGATTGTTCCGGATTCTTATTTTTACGGAGCAGAAAGCTATTATTTTGCTCAAAAATATGAAAGTGCTACTCCAATATACCGCAGATTCATAAAGAATTTTCCAAAACACGAGCAAATCCGCCTGGCATACCTGCATCTTGCAAACTCGCTTTATTACTTAGAAAAATATTTGGAAGCTGCTCAAGTTTATCAGGATTTGACAAAGCTAACTAAGGATAAAGACGATATTTCTCAGACCGCTCTTTTAAATACCGCGCTTTGCCTAAAAAAAGCCGAGAAGTGGCAGGACGCTGTAAGCGTGTACGAGAAATTTTTAGACCAGTACCCAACAAGTGAAAATCATAACAATACTTTGATTGAGCTGTTCAGTTTGTATGAAATTCTGAGGCAGTACGATAACGCGGTCGCGGTAGCCGAAGAACTTCTAGACAAAATACCCAAAACTGATGCTTTAAGGCCGGAACTGATGTATAAAATAGGCGAGATTGACCTCAAACAGGGAAACATACAGACAGGGATGGACGAGCTATTGGATTTGATTACATATAAGCCTGCTGATGATCCCTGGAGATTAACAGCGCTTGCAAGGGTTGCCCAGGAATATGAAAGTCAAAAGAAATGGGATGATGCGGCTACAATGTACAAAGAAATTATAAATTCAACTACCGAGCAGAAATGGATTTCAGCCGCAAAAGAAAGGATTGAAGCCATAAGTCAGATGGGGCAATGATTCTCCCCGCCTTCATCCCCCCTGCTTCGTTTAGCCCTGTGAAATGCAAAGCATTTCCAGGACTTGAGTCCCTGAAATCGCATTTGCGATTTCTAGGGGCGAAGCAAAACGAGGGGGGTATTTGGCGAAGGAGAATAAAAATAAAAAGAGGAGAGCGAAACAATGGAAGCTAACGTAATAGCAATTATTAAAAGCAGTCCGACGATGATTTTGTTGTTGATAATATCCGTTATAGTTTTTACAATTATAATCGAACGTTTTCTATACTTGAGAAAATCGTCGCTGGATCCGCTTGATTTTATGGGTTCATTGAGGAACATGGTTCAGCGCAAAACGTATGACGATGCCGTTAAGTACTGTGAAGAGCAGAAAAAACCTATAACTAACGTTCTTAAAACCGGCCTAATGCATCGCCATATGCCGAAAGAAGATATAGAAGAGCTGGTGTTAAGCGTCCGTCTTGAAGAACGACAGAAAATGGAAAAATTTCTTATTTTCTTGGGCTCAATCGGAACGATTGCGCCGTTATTAGGACTTATGGGAACTGTTGCCGGTTTGTCCAGAGCGTTCAAAGATCTTGCTCTTTCAGGCTCAGCGGGGCCGTCAGTGGTAGCTGCGGGTATTTCGGAAGCTTTGTATGCTACGCTTCTTGGTTTGGCCATAGCTATACCGACGGTCTTATGTTATAACTACCTGATGGGTAAAGCGCGCAAAATTAACGTTGAAATAGAAGCGGCATCCAAACGGCTTCTTGTATGGCTGTTTGAAGAAGCAAAATGACATTTTTGCCGAAGGCAATAAGTGTCACCCCGTCCGCCCTGGGCGGACGGCATGACAAGAATGGAGTTCGGCAACAGCCTTAAATGAAAATATGAGAAAAAAACGGGAAACACAACAAAAAGAGCTTGCTTCCGGCTCAATAAACATTATCTCAATTGTTGACGTGAGTTTTGTGCTGGTTATTTTTTGCATGGCAACAATGAGCCTGATATTGACTGCCGGTATAAATGTTTTGGAAACCAAAGCCGGCGCAAGCAAGGGAAAAGCGGCATTGACTGAAAATATTTCAATTAAAATGACCAAAGACAATAAGCTTTATTTGAACAACCAGCCGATTGATCAGTATGATTTGTTCAGGGAACTTTCGGCAAAAATTCCGAATACTAAAGACAAAATGGTCATAATTACCGCAGATGATGAAAATACCTGCGAACAGGTAGTAGAAATACTGGATATTTCCCGTAAAAGCGGGGCAAAACGGCTTGCGCTTATGCAGGGAAATCAGGGCGCTTAACAAGGAAAAAATATGGAAGACGAACTCCCCGAAACAACTGAAATAGACGTAACCCCGATGGCCACGGTTGCTCTTATTTTGGTGGTTATTTTTATGTCTTCTGGCGGGCTTTATATGTCGCCGACAATGAAGGTTGAACTTCCGCAGGCGTCAACGGCCGAAAGCGAACGCAAACAAAATGTCACGGTATCAATAGGTTCTAACAGCGAGATAGCGATTGATGATGTTTCTGTTACCTGGGAGACCTTGTTTGACGGCCTTTTATTAAGCCTTCAAAATAATAAAGATAAATTTGTAATTATTCGCGCCGATAAAAACGCTCTATATATGGATATAACCGATGTTATGGCATGGGCCAAACAGGCGGGCGCAAAAAGCATAACGATAGCAACGGAACAGAAAAAGAAATAGCGGAGCAACATATATGATGCTTGCAGGAATAGATAATTTTTTTGAAAGTGCAAATAAGCGCATAGGGTTTGCTCTTACAGTGACGCTTATCATACACTTTATTGCGCTCTATTCAATGCAGATGTCCTCTGTTATGGAGCAGGAAAAAGCAAAGCTGATAACTAACGTTGAACTTTTAGAAATTGAAAAACCGAAACCTTTGCAGGTTCCGCTAATACAAGAAAAACCTAAAAACGTTTGGGATACAATAAAACAGGCTATACCGTTTGGAAAAGGACAAGAGGGTCCTCGGCCGGCGGCAGATGATTCAATGAAACAGATTCTTCAGGAAGCTGCAAGGCCTCCCAAATTAGTGGATAGAACCGAACCTCTGTCAAGGCTTGAAAAATCTCAGCTTGAAGAACTAAAAAAGCAGCGCGACGAGAAACTGAACGAACTCAAAGATTTGAGTTCAGGCCAGCAGCAAAGAATGGCAAATATTATGGTTCAGGAGCAAGCCTTAACCGAAAGCGCAAAACCGATAGTGCGTCCTAGCATGGGCATTGAAAAGGGAATATCAATAGAAGAAGTCGGTATGAAACGGGCAGAAAATATTTCCGATATCATTAAGACAAGCCAGGTGCAAAAATCATCAAGTTTTAAGGATGCTTCGGCAACCCAGTTGGTTGAAAGGAAAGCCGAATTAAAAAAGCAATTGGCGGCTCTTAACGCGATGCCTTCCGGCACAAAGCTAGAAGATCGCGGAGGCGGATCCAGGACCGGGGCCGGGACAGGGCTTAGAGAAGTTGTCGGAAATATACAGGAACGAAGGAAAGCCCAGGAGCTGCTAGCCCTTCAAAAGTTAATAGAAGAAAAAGAACCGTCAAAACCGTCTGGATCTGGAGGCGGGGGCGGGGGAAGAGGCGGGTTTGGTTTTGGAACGGGATCGGGAGCAGGCCTGCAAACTGCAAGAGAAGCGATAAAATTCAGCGAGCCGAAAGAAGTGCCTGTTTCTAGGCCGGTTCAAAAAAATGTTCCGAATGTACTAGAAAAAATGAAAAAAGTCTCTGAAGGCCAAACGGTGCAGGAAGTAAAAAAAGCTCCGGTTGAAATCTCCGGCCCTCTTGAAAAAAGAAAAGTGGTTTCGGCTTATGTTCCTCAATACCCGGAATGGGCAAAAAGGCAGGGGCTAGAAGCTGATATTTCTTTAAGATTTTTTGTTAATGCGTCAGGTTCTGTTACGCCTGATATTTCTGTAGTGATAACGTCGGGGTACAGGGAGCTGGATCAGCTCTGTATCGAAAGTTTGAGAAAATGGGTTTTTGTGCCATTATCATCAAACGAGTCCCAGATAGATCAATGGGGCATAATAACTATAAGGTTTAGGCTAGAATGAAAACTAAAAAATTGTTTTTACTGTTAGCAGTATTTTGTTTTATACCTTTTCTTGCGTATTGCGAAGAAGGTGCAAGCGGCCGTCTTGAAGATGTTGTGGTCAAAGGAAACGATACCTCAAAGATTGACAGCGAAAAAACGCCCATACAGATTAATAAAGACCACATGAAAGTAATAACCCCTTCCCTTGAAACAGAAAAGCTTTTTTTGGAAAAAGATACTTCGGGCATAAATAAGATGAAAAGAACAAATCCCGATGTCTTGTCTACCGAAGGGACTATTTCTCCGTGGCTAAACACGATTGCCAGAGAGCCTGTAACGATGTTTCGCCTTGATATCGGGCAAATAAAAGTAAAAACCTGGGATTTGGTTGTTACCGATTCAAGGGGGTATAAATTCAGGATGTATTCCGGCAAAGACACGATTCCTCCGATAATAAAATTCAGCGGAAGAAACGAAGACGGAAATTTTATGCGCGTAGGAAATGTTTACGGATACATTCTAACCTATCTGGATGAAGCCGATAACAAAAAAACCGTGATAGGAAAACCTTTTTCGGTTGAAGCGGCGCTTCACCAGGAAAAGGAAGGGCTTATAATAAGCATAGACTCAAAATCGTTGTTTGACCTCAGAAAAGACCCGTTGGAAATAACTAAACCGGGAAAGCAGATACTAGGCGAGGCTTCAGACATATTAAAAGAATATTTTAATATTCCCGTGGCGATTAATGTATATGCCGAATCAGAAAGCCTTGCCCGCGACCAGGGAAGCGAAATAGTTAAATTTGTTTCAAAAATTTTAGTTATACCCGAAAATAAAATTAGCGTCAAAGGATTTAGAGATATACCGGAAAATTTCCATATTGATATAGTAATCATAAACAAGAAAGAGGCATCAAGGTGACGGATGGAAAAAAGATCCTAATAATTGATGACGATCCGGAAATTCTTGATCTTTTAAAACTCTATTTTAAAGCTGTAAACTATGAAGTTATAGAATCCGAAGAGGGCTTGCGGGGGCTTGAACTTGCCCGCACCCAATTGCCCGATTTAATTATCTTGGATATACTGCTTCCTGAGATCAGCGGGCTTAAAATGTGCCGTATTTTAAAAAGAGATAAAGAAACAAAGAACATTCCCATTATGATACTAACGGCTTTAACTGATGAAGAAACAAAAATAGAAAGCTTGAAATCATACGCGGACGCTTTTATAAGCAAGCCGATTGATAAAAAGGCAATAATTGACAAAGTAAACGAGCTTCTTACAAAAAATGAGGAAAAAAAACAATGAAGATTATATTATTCGCAGACGGAGTGTAGTTAACTTTTGTAGGATTTTTGATCTGGTTTTTTCCTGACATTTTAATAAAAATAAATGACTGGTTGACCGAAAAAACTTTGCTGCATAAAAAAATCGGTATTTTTTACAGAATTATTACGGGGGGAATTACCTTAACTATCGCGGGAATATTTTGGTGGACGCTATTTTCTAAATAATTTTATGAAAACCCAGGAAAGATTATTATCATTAATTAAAACCGTTACGGGATTATTTGTTTTAACCGTCGTTTTCGTTTTTGTTTTTCAGGCAGTTCAGTTTATCTTTATTGTACAGGATCAGAAAGTCACAAAAACAAAAATATTAAACGATATTTTGGAAAACAAAAGCCAAATAATCAGCCGCTACATTACCGATTACACCATCTGGGATGAAATGGTGCAGTTTATAGAAACTCCGGCGTATAAGTGGGCAAGAGAAAATGTAGACGCTTCTTTGACAGACGATATAAACGCTGTTTGGGCATATAATAGAGCTTTCGGGCTGATATATTCCGTAAATAATATTGACAGCGATTTACTTGAAGAAATCCCTGCCGATAAAACTCTGCTAAAAAAGCTTGCTGCAGAGAAAAAAATTATTCGTTTTTACACTAAAACCAAAGACGGCGTATTTGAAATACAGGGCGCTTCAGTACACCGCACTAACGATACCGGCCGCAAATCAAATCCCTACGGGTATGTTTTTTCCGGGCGTCTTTTAGGGCAATCCTATCTTTCATACATTTCGCAGATTATGGGCGGAGAATTGTCTTTGTCCACCGAAGAAAATCCGTGGTTTGCCCAAAAACTCGGCAAACTGAGAAATCTTTTTTTGATAAGCAAGGAACTGGAAGGATTAAAAGGGGAAACGATAGCTGTTTTGGATGCAAAAGTTTTATCGCCGCAGTTAAAAAGCGTCCTGTCGGGATTGATGTTTTTTGCCGTTGGTTTTATAATATTCTTAACAATTTTTTTCTTTCAGGTTTCAAGCAATGCCAATAAATGGCTGATAAAACCTTTAAAAAATATATTGATAAGCCTAAGAAGAAGATCAATTGACCCGATACAATTTTTGCAGAACGAGGATTCTGAATTCGGGGAGATTTCAAAGCTTATCATTCAGCATTGCACGCGTCCTTCGGAAGAACTTACCGAGCAGGAAAGATCTCACAGGCAATTAAGGGAAAACGAAGAGCGCCTGAAATTTTTTGCAGAACATTTCCCGGGTTTTATCGTTAAAGACAGAGATTTAAAAATTATTCAAGTTAGCGATTATTTTGCCTCATCGTTTGACGCAAGTAAAGATAAATTTTTGGGAAAGACCGACAGCGATCTTTGGCCCGAAGAAATCGCAAAAAGAACAACTCAAAACGACTTGACAGCTTTTAATCTTCCCAAGGGCGAACATAATCAGATTGAAGAAGAATTGGAATTTGAAGGCAAAAAAAGGACATTTCTTACATACAGGTTCGTTATTCCCCGCCCGGACGGAGAGCGGTCTCTGGGAATGCTGGCGGTAGATATTACTGACCGGAAAAAACTGGAAGAAAGCTCTTCGGCTTTAGCAAATGTTGCCGAAAAAATATCGGTGCCCATTATCATAACAGATAAAGACGGAAAGATAGAATTTGTGAATGAAGCTTTTGCAAAAAACACAGGATATTCTTTGGATGAAGTTAAAGGCAAAAGTCCGAAAGTACTAAAATCGGGAGAAACGTTGGAAGATGAATATGAAGCGATGTGGGAAGCCATATCCAACGGTAATGAATGGAAGGGTGTTTTGCACAACAAAAAGAAAAACGGCGAATTTTACTGGAGTTTGATTTCAATTTCTCCGGTTAAAGACGATAAAGGCGATATAAAAAAGTATATTGCAGTTGAACAGGATGTTACTGAAAGCAGAAAAGCTCAGGACGAAATAAAGAAAGCAAAAGATAACGCGGAAGTGTCTTCAAAAGCGAAAAACGAATTTGTTGGGCAGCTGAGCCACGAAATAAGGACTCCGTTAAATTCATTGGTTGGAGTGACCGATCTTCTTTTGGAAACAAAACTTACAACGGAACAGAAAGAATATGTTTCAATTTTCAAGCGCGCGGGAGACACTCTTTTGACCATTGTAAATGATATTTTGGACATCACTAAAATTGAAAGCGGGGCGGTACAGCTTGATTACGTGGATTTTGACATTAAAGACGTTGTTGAAAAATCAATTGATGTCTATCAGATACGTTCGCAAAAAAAAGGCGTAGAACTGAAATATCTTATAGCTCCCGATATGGTTAGATCGGTAGTCGGGGACCAAAACAGGCTAAGGCAGATTCTTGTCAATCTTTTAGGAAACGCGATGAAGTTTACCGAGCAGGGCGAAATTTCGGTTGAAGTCAAAAATTATAAGCTTCAGGAACGGGACGCTCTAATTCAGTTTTGCGTTTCAGATACAGGGGTCGGAATACCCAAGGACAAGCTGAGTTCCGTTTTTGACAGTTTCGCTTTAACAGATTCATCAACCGCAAGAAAATACGGGGGTTCGGGACTGGGCCTTGCCATAGCAAAAAGGCTGGTTGAGCTTATGGGCGGGACTATTTGGGTGGAAAGCGTTTACGGGCAAGGGAGCAAGTTCTTTTTTACAGCTCGGTTCAAATATCCGGATGAATCCATGAAATCCCCTGTAAAGCCAAAAAATCTTAAAGGCGTAAAAATTTTAATTGCCGATGAAGACGATTTAAACCGCACGAAAATAAGAAAAATGCTTGAAAGCGGCGGAGCAATTGTCGGAGAGTCAGAAGATTTGCAGTCCACGTTTGTAGAGCTTGCCAAAGGGGTATCATCCTCTGTTCCTTACAGCGTTGTAATAGCCGATTCAAAGCTTAAGGAAGGAGGAGGTTTTTCTTTTGTTGAAACTATCAGAGGAAATGAAACGTTTGCCGATTTAAAGATTATTATAATGCTTACCGAAAGGAGCCAGGAAACGCTTAATCGCGTGAGATCAATGGATATAAAGCATGTGTTTAAGCCTGTTAAAGCCCAGCCGCTTATACTTTCGGTTGAAAATTCTTTGGGCATAGCAAGCAGCGAGGAAGAGGAAAAAAAAACGACTTCCAGTTCAATAGAGTATAAAAAACAGCTGAAAATCCTTTTGTGCGACGATTCTGAAGATACTAGGATTCTGGTAAAGAAATTTTTAGCCGGGACGCTTCACATTCTTGACATAGCTGAAAACGGAACGGTTGCTTCAAATAAATTTATGGAAATTGATTACGACCTTGTGCTTCTTGATATGCATATGCCTGTAATGGACGGCTTTAACGCAGTAAAAAATATGAGAAAATACGAAGAAGAAACAACTAAGAGCCATGTTCCAATAATCGCATTAACTGCCGATGCATTTAAAGAAGATACGGCAAGAGTAATTGATGCCGGTTGTGACGGCCATGTCGTAAAACCTTTGAGAAAAGCCACATTGTTTGAAATTATTGATAAATATTCCCGCCAGGCAAGTTAAGGCATTTCCTTTTTTACCCAAATCTAATTTTTATCCTTAAAAATTGATAAAATATTCTTATATATAAAAGACTCTCAATCACAACCGGCTGCTATTTACCCCATCGGCGTTTCAGCCAATAATTTCTAACGGGGCTTACTTATAAAAAGCATCAATATAAGCCGGGCTTTTTGCCTTGACACTTTGTAAATACAATTATATACTATAAACGCCTTTTTAGCTTCAATTTTTGAGTGTTGCCGTCAAAATAAATATATGATTTTTAAACATTTTCCTAAACCAACAAATGAAGGTTCACCCCAAGGGTATTCCGGGGACGGGCTACGCGCTAATTCCGGCTCGGCATTAGTAACAGTTATGATAATTATGATAAGTGTTACTATCCTTGCTGTTGTTGGAACACAATTTATTATGACTTCTTTCAAAGATGCTAAAAGGCAATTGAATATGAGCGCGCAGGCAGAAAACGTAGCAAGAGCCGGGCTCGCGGATACAATTGCATGGTTCAAAAGACAGCAGATCCAGCCGGTTAAAATGAGGGGAGCTATGACATATCCGGATGAAGCGTTCAACCCTAAATTTAGTACTGATTCCGCAAAATGCGATACAATAGATGAAAGTGTTGGATTAGTCAAAGAATATCCGCTCAGCGAGAATAATATTTTATGGGCAAGATATGAAGTCAGAAAACAAACCGCTCCTCCCGCGGCTATTGACCCGTTTGCCGTTCATGATGTTACGGGAGAACGGCTTTCTTCCGGAGAAGTAAACGGTGACGGATATGTATGGTTTATTCCAAGCAAAGGCTATATTTACAGAAGAAAAGACCCAAACGTTGCCTTTAATGTTTCCCCCAATGAAATAATCGGCAGCGCTAAAGTGTCTACCGAAATTAGAAGGATAACTTTAAATCTTCCGGTAACTTGCGCAAATATTGTAAATAACGGAGGCACAGCAGGGTCACAAACGGTACGGGTAAATAGCAGGGGCAGAATAGTCGGAGGAACTTATGGGTGCGGAAGGACTAGCGGTGTTGTACCGGTGGTTTCAGGTGCAAATGCTCAAGTTTCACCTCCAGCCGGACCACCATTGGCAGACAATTATACCGAACAGTTTGTGCTCGGCGTTACAAAAAATGAACTCAGGGTTCTCGCAGATTTTTATGTCAGCAGTGTAAACGACCTTCCCAACCCCCTTCCGGACCTGGCTTTGATATATATTAACGGTAACGCTGTATTTAATGCGGCAAGGCCTTTAAGAGGAAGCGGCCTTCTTTACGTTGACGGCAACCTTACCCTAACTAGTACGGCGGGATCATCTCCGCCGACATCGCATTTTTTCAGCGGATTTATTTATGTCAGCGGCAATGTAATAATTCAAGATCCGGCCTATGTCGGCGGATGCTTAGTTTCATACGGCGGACTAACTCTTTCAAGAGCTGCCCCGGCTGATTTTGCGGAAATAATATATGATCAAAACGCTCTTAATATTGTCAGGCAGCAAATTTGCCAGTATCGTGAAATGAAATCGTTGAACAGAATTTTTACGGGAGTTAAGGACTATTAAAATGAAAAATAAAGGGCTTAGCCTTGTTGAAGTAATGATAGCTACCGCAATACTCGGCATCGTAGCTCTTATGGTCATCGGGTTGCAGCTCCATATGAGCTCTAACACGGTCAGAATAAGGGAAAAGATGTTTGCTACGGAAAAAGCCATGCAGATGATGGAAGAGCTGAGATCTTTGGTGCTCGGTTCGGAAAGAACAAACATTGAAGTTCTGGACGATTATACCGAAAATCTGTCGTCCGGCAGTGCCAACTATGTATTGACTACGGATAGAAGCGTAACCGACCCCGCCCACCCCAACAGCGGCAATATGTCCATCGGCGGTGTATGGAAATATTTCAGGCAGGTAACGGTTGCTCCTTTACCGGAAGAAGCTCATGCAAGAAAAGTTGAAGTAAAAGTGTATGAAAATTCAAGAACCAGCCCCGGCACCGCGACAAAAGTGCTGGCTGAAACTACCAGCATTTTAAGAACCATAGCCAACGAGTTTGTGCCGACGCAAGTGATGGATATTTACTTAATTGCGATTGAAAATGTTCCGGGATGGTGGTCGGATCTTGCGACAATGGTTCCGACTTTTGATATGGTTTTGCAGGATATTCAAATGAGAAACCAGGGGCTGGAAATAAGGCCTCATTGGATAATCCGTTCTGCTTTCGGAAGGGACCCCTTTTATATGCCTTATATTAACTCAACGACTCCAACAAACGCGGCAGCTATTCCTCAGGTATATTTTTATCCGGGGATGTCTTCTGAAAACAATACTGTTGGAGGCCCGGCGCAGTTATTTTACGACCCTTCAAGAATCCGAGGAAACATAAACGTGCAGGGAACTCTGGTTTCCGGAGGATATCCGCTTGCAGACAAATACAATCATGCGGTAAGGTATCCCGACGAAGAAGCTATGTACGCCCAGTATGTGATAGATGAATCAACGGCGGGAAGGCCTGTACCCGAATACAGTTTAAGGATGCTGCTTGAAAGAATGAATTCAAACCCGAACGAATTTGAGAATGCTTTAATAGTAAACCTGCACGGCGAGCTGATACCTTTTGTTCCAATGAGAAATTATTCCGACGCGGCGAAATCGCCGGCCAACTATCCGGACTTAAGGATAGTTTCACATCCTGAAAGATTAAGTTATACAAGCACCGATACAGTCAAAGTAAGGGTGTATCCTTATGCTATGGTAGAGAATGCCACCTATCCATACGGATTTGTCGGGCGGTATTATAATGCGAATAATTATACTAATCTTTTGTTTACTCGGTCCGATAGTTCTATTAATTTTGACTGGGCAGGAGGAAAACCTGCTAATAACATAACAAACGCAGATGCTTTTTCAGCTATCTGGAGAGGAAGGATCCGTGCGAAAACAACAGATAATTATACTTTTACTTTACGCGCCAATGGCGGAGGATATTTTGATTTTGAAGTCAACGGAAATGATATTACTTTAGCGGCTGATAACAACACCCTGAAAATTCAAACATATGCAGCTAATCTGGTGCAGAATACCGAATATCCTATAGAACTTGGCTTTACGGAATCTTTTGCAGGAGATGCTTCAGTTCAATTGACCTGGCAGATAACAGGGCAACCAGCAACAGAAGAAGTCATTACGTTTCCTGACATCTCAACAGCCACAGTTCTGTTTCCCGGGATAACAATTAATACAAGCGATATTACGGTGCAAAAATTTGTTGGAGGATCAACCGTAGCATACCAGTTGAACACTGTCGCTGACCTTGTTTCGGGCCCGGATTGCCGAGTGGCATATCCAAGCGGGGGGACTCTACTGACATTTTATAATAATCCGGTGCTTCATCCTTATTCAAATCCTTCAGGAACTACGGCCGGCAAACCATAGAAACAAGGATTGGAACTGACCTCAATTCCGGAGTAACAACAGATTTGACGAATTTATCAAAAACTTATGTATGGGTAAGCACGCCCGTTCCTTTTACCGAGCAATACCAATATACGGGTGATCCTCGCCATTGTCCTTATACTGATGTCAAACAATCTGGCGGATACAATTGGTATTTCAGGCAGGTTGCCGACAATGCTTTAAGATACGCCGGTTTTGCGAACACGGCAAACGGTTATGCGCATACTGCAAACGGCGCAAAAGTCTGTGATGTTGACGTTCCAAGAACGTTTTTAACCTTCAGAGAAGGACTATTAAAAAATACTGCAATTTGGTCTGCAATAAACGGTTGGAGTTACTACTATTTCGGCTTGGGCGGCGAGTTTGGTGCGGATCAAACGCCTTTCACTAACAGTATTTATTTCGTTGAAACGCCATGGGTGGCGGCTTCCGCTGCCATAAACAATGTTAACGAAATATGCAACTGGAATGCACCTAACATAGTGTATAATAGGCTGGTGTCAAAGACAGATAATTCTTGGTATGCAAGGTTTTGGCTCGGAGAACTTTATCCTGACGGTTTTTTTAATATATGGACAGGTAGCGGGAACCTGCCAACAGGTGCAGGAAACTTTTATAGACAAAATTATAACGGTATTGCAGATCTAAATTTCCAAAGAGAATCATCTATCGGTGAAGAAGGATGCGCTTCTTTTTATAATAATGGCAGCGATACTAGTCATTTTATGCATGTTGGCATTGGAGGACCTAATACCAATGGCGTAATACAGGCTCCTGGAAATAGGATTATGGACACTTTCGGAATTCCGTTATTGTCTCCGGTTTCCAGTGTAAGGCCGTTTTTGATAAATAGCGGATCTCCTGATCCCGTGGAAATAAATAATGCTGTTTATTCAGGAGCTAATAAAACGGCTTTAACCGTTATGCAGCAGTTTTATAATGATACCGCAAGTGGTAGCAGAAACACCGCAGCAATGGTAAGAATGGTAAAAGGTACCGATACTTGTTATACATCGGTTGCCGGTTTTGAAACGACGGCAAATTTCGGCACTTCTCAGATCGGAAGATTTGCTTTAGCTTCGGTAATGCAGACGTTTCTTGAAGGAGGGCTTAATACCGGCCAGGACCATATTCCTCAAATACCCTATGTTGATCTTACCAGTCCCGGAGTATCAACGACATTAATAGATCCGATTAATATAGGTATTCAATGGAATTTAAGCTGGAACAAATGGGACGGGCAAAAATATACTGCATTGTATCCAAACGGGTATACAGAAACCACCCCGGTGGTCTATATACTAAAATATTCAAATGACGGCGGATCCAAATGGCGATATTGTACTGACGGTACAGCTGCCCAAGCGGGAAAACGAAGCGCGACTCACGAAACCACTTCCACATCATACACCTGGCCGGCGTCTGGACTTTCAAGAGGGACGTACATAATAAGAGTCGAATGTTTCAGAACTAATATCAACCAGCACTATTCATATGACCAAGTCTCGGTATATATTCAAAAATAGTCATAAAGGCGTAACCCTTGTTGAGCTGATGATGGCTTTAGCGGTGCTCGGGATAATAATTCCTGCGGCAGTAATGCTGTTATCGTCAGTAATGAAGGGATTTACCGGTTACGAGGCTAGTATAAACCTTAAGAAAAATAACCAGGAATCAGTTAACAGAATTTATTTAAGGCTTGGTTCAAGCAAAAGAATTTTTCAAAGATCAAATGCGGACTATTTAGGGGCAATCAACTTAACCGGATGCCCGGCAGTGCTTTCGGGAAGCCAGCTGCCCGTTATTCAAAGCACGGGAACATTATCTTTCGGAACTACCAACTATGCCTCAGTAGATTATGGCAACTCCCTTTATTTTGCGACCAATGAAGGAACCCTGTCTTTGATTATCAGCACTTCCGTTACAAAAAGGATGGATTTTTTCCAGTTTAATTATTATTATCTCACAACAGATAATACGAATTCAATTTACGAAACGCAAAGTTATCGGCTAGTTGAGTGGCGAAGCATAAAGTACGCTGATTTAGGGCAGATTACCAGCATTTCAGATACAACTTTGAGAGGACAAATAATTGACGCTGTCAGAGCCAACGGGATAAACTATGCATGGGATACTTCTTCCGTAGGATTAAATAATGCATTTGCTACATTGGGAACTGCTTCTTACACATTGATTGCCAGCCATTCAATTCCTTCTTCAAAAGTCACTGTCCTTACAAAAATTCTTACCAACATAATGGGAGGCTACCGGTACGGTGTTTCACCCAACAGCGCGGGCTGGGCCCATGCCCCGAGAACAGTCCCTCTATATGCCACTGCAAACGGCAGTTTCCCGTCTGGTTTTGAGATCGGCATACTAGGCTCAACATCTGGACGAAAGGTTTTACTCAGATGCGTGCTTGTAGCCCAAGGCGCTTTTCCGGGTATCATTGGAGAAGAACAGCAGTTAGTTGCCAGCGCAAGAGATCTGTGGTAAACCCCGTTAGAATCAGTTAAACAATTGCTTATTCCAAAACTACGAAAAGCTTTATCCCCCTTCGCAGAATACTGCGGGCGTAAGCCCGCAGATGTCATGCCCTAGGCAGATCAGCCTTGGGCTGAAATGCGAAGCTGGGGATCCGCCGAAGCTGCGATGCCAATACGGCGAATAGCCGTGTATATTGACAGCGCGTTTAGCCCAGGCGGATGCTTCGGGGGATTTCGCCAAAGAAAATGAAGATACCAAGGCCGTAAGGCCATGGAGCTTCATTAATTGTCCTATTAAATTTCTATTTTTTTCTTAACGTTAGGCTGATTCTAACGGGGTAAAACATCATTCCAAACTTTTCACGCTGTGGCCCCCTTCAAGTCTATTTATGTAATCTCTCCTCTTTCCTTAATTTGACCGTTCAATTTTATCATTTGATTATGAAGCTTAAATTTGTTAAAATCACTCATCAATTTCCAACCGATAAATCAGGTCCTAAAAATAATCTTTTGAGGTGAAAAATGCAAGCCGTTATAATGGCAGGCGGTTTCGGTACGCGCCTGAGGCCTATCACTAGCAGTATTCCAAAGCCCATGGCTCCGATTGTAAATAGGCCGATGCTATACCATATCATCAACCTTCTTAAAAAACACAATTTAACCGACCTTACAATGCTTCTTTATTACCAGCCTGAAGCGATAACAGACTATTTTAAAACAGGCTCAAATTTCGGAGTAAATATCCGCTATCTAAAACCTGAAGCCGATCTCGGTACCGCGGGCAGCGTAAAGTTTGCTCAAAGCGAGCTTAAAGACACTTTTATAGTGATTTCCGGCGATGTCTTAACCGATTTTGACCTTACCAAAGCGATAGAATATCATCAAATCAAAAAAGCTATTGCTACCATGGTTTTAACCAGGGTTACAAATCCTTTACAGTACGGCGTTGTTATTACAGATAACGACGGAAAAATTGAAAGATTCCTTGAAAAACCTTCCTGGGGAGAAGTTTTTTCAGACACCATTAATACCGGAATTTATATTTTGGATCAATCGGTATTTAAATTTATTCCTAAAGACGAATCATTTGATTTTTCAAAAGACCTGTTTCCTCTTTTGCTCAAAGAGAAACAGCCCCTTTACGGCTATGTGGCAGAAGGTTATTGGAAAGATATCGGAAACCACGACGAATACAGGATGGCCCATTATGATTATTTGGATGAAAAAATAAAATTAAATGTTGAAGGCAAAAAAGTAAAAGTTAACGGAAAAGAAATTTTAACAGGTAAAAATACAAAAATTGAAGACGGCGTAGAAGTAGACTCCCAGGTGGTAATCGGCGATGACTGTGTTATTGAAAAGGGCGCTCGGATTGAAAGGTCTGTTATAGGGTCCAATGTTATTATTCGTTCTGGGGCTGAGGTATTGGGTTCAATACTTTGGGACGGAGTTGAGCTTGGGCGCGAAGCGCGAATTAAAGAAGTTGTCTTGGGCAAAAAAACAAAGCTTGGGGACCGCGCTGTCGTTCAGGTGGGAACAATAGTTTCGGATGAATGTTATATAGGATCTGACGCAATAGTAAGAGCAAACCTTAGAATATGGCCGCACAAAGTAATTGAAGACGGGGCGATACTTTCTACAAGCCTGGTTTGGGGCGAAAAATGGAATAGAGCGCTTTTCAGCGCCTACGGGATAACCGGCCTTGCAAATATAGAAATTACTCCTGAGTTTGCGGCAAAAATCGGTTCGGCTTACGGCGCTTTTATCGGGAAAGGCGGCTACATAATTACTTCGCGTGATGCCCACAAGGTAACAAGGATGATAAAGCGCGCAATGATTTCAGGCCTTATTTCTGCGGGCGTACGAGTCGGGGATTTGCGAACAGCGCCTATTCCCGTTGTAAGATATGAGCTCGGGAAAGAAGGCGAAAGCGGGGGAATACATGTTAGGCAGTCGCCTTTTGACTCAAGGCTTGTGGACATAAAATTTTTCTCATCAGACGGAGGGGATATTTCGGTAAGCCAGGAAAAAGCCATTGAACAGCTTTTCCAAAGGGAAGATTTCAAGCGAGCCCACATAGATGAAGTAGGCGAGATAACCGTACCGCCGAGGGCATCCGAGTATTATAAAGGCGGATTACTAAAAACTATAGATATAGAAGCTATTAAACAGGCAAAATTTAAAGTGGTTTTAGACTACGCTTTTTCTTCCGCATCTTTGATTTTTCCGGCCATTTTGGGAGATTTGGGCCTTGAGGTCGTTTCGCTTAACGCATATACAAGCAACAAAGGGACCACTAAAACCGAAGCAGAATTTAAATATTCTTTAAACCAGCTGTCTGATATCGTAACCACGCTTAAGGCGGACGCGGGATTTTTAATAGATACCGGTGCAGAAAAAGTGTTTCTTGTTGACGAGCGCGGCAGGATAGTCGGCGACGACCTCACGATGTTTATCGTGTCATATCTTGTTATGCGCACATATAGAAAAGGAACCATCGCGGTTCCCGTGTTTGTTTCATCCGTAATTGACGAGCTTGCGGCAAAATTTAATATGAAAGTGATACGTACCGGAACAAGCCCTAGAAACATTATATCGGAAGCCCGAAGCGAAGACATTGTCTTTGTTGCGGACTGTTCGGGAGGCTTTATTTTTCCTGAATTTCAGCCGGCGTTTGATGCGATGTATGCAATAGGAAAAATTTTGGAAATGATGGCTAAAGAAAACGCGGCATTAAACAGGATAAGCAGGGAAATACCGCCCTTTGAAGTTTTTAAGAAAAAACTGCCTTGTCCGTGGGATAAGAAGGGGCAGACTATGAGGCGCGCAATTGAAGAAGCAAAAGGCAAAAGAGCCGAGCTCATAGACGGAGTAAAAATATTTTCGGAACGGGGCTGGGTGCTTTTATTGCCCGATCCGGATGAAGCATATTTCCATATTTGGGCTGAATCTAATGACGAGCAAAACTCCAAAGAACTTTTAGCAGAATATTCTAAAAAAGTTATTAGCTGGCAGGAGTAGAACGGCAGGGATAAGGGGTAAGCAGATACTATGCAAATAATAAATCATCAGCATTTAAATTTATTTGATTATTTTAAAACATTTTCGTTAAGAGAAGAATTTGATTTGTTCTCTCAAAATGAAGAAGGGCAAAAGACTAGGATTGATTATATTTTAATTCAGAACAAAAAATACCCAAGGTTCATAAACGAATTTTGGACATCCAAACAAAGACAGGCTTCTTCATTGCACGAAATATCTTATCGCGCATGTTTTAAACCGCAATTGCCGAGATTTTTTATTGAGTTATTTACGAAAGAAAACGATACAGTGTACGACCCATTTTCAGGAAGAGGAACGACTATAATTGAGGCAGGTTTACTTGGAAGGAATGTAATCGGCAATGATGTTAATCCGTTAAGTAAGATTCTGTCTTTACCAAGATTTTTCGTTCCTAATTTAAAAGAACTTGAAGAAAGATTAAAAAATATTAAAATTAACGATTCTGCAAAATCAAATATTGATTTATCAATGTTTTATCATCGCGAAACTGAAAAGGAAATCACCTCGTTAAAAAGGTATTTAAAGAAAAGAAAAGAAAACAGCAATGAGGATCGACTTGATTCATGGATCAGAATGGTAGCAACTAACCGTCTTACGGGTCATTCATCAGGTTTTTTCTCGGTATACACCTTGCCGCCAAATCAAGCGGTTTCTCGTGAAAGTCAGATTAAGATTAACGAAAAAAGAAATCAAAAACCTTCTTATAGAAATACTAGAGAAATAATTCTAAAAAAATCCAAACAGCTAATGGCAGGTGTGCTCGAAAGCGAAAGGAGCATTTTAAAAAGAGCAGGAGAAAATGCTCTTTTTTTCAATACTGATGCACGATTTACTAAGGAGATTCCAGATAGGGAAGTGCAGCTTACCGTTACTTCCCCTCCATTTTTAGACGTAGTCCAATACGATAAAGATAATTGGCTTCGTTGCTGGTTTAATTCAATTGATGAAGAAGACATTTCAAAAAAAATAACAATGTCAAAAACTATTGATGAATGGTGCAAAGTTATGGCTCAGGTATTCAGCCAATTATACAGATTAACGAAAAATAGCGGCTGGGTAGCATTTGAAGTTGGTGAGGTTAGAAACGGAAAATATAAATTAGATGAATATATCGTTCCTTTGGGAGTGGAAGCAGGATTCACTTGCGAAGGTATATTGATTAATGAACAAAAATTCACTAAGACAGCAAATATTTGGGGGATCAACAATAATGATAAGGGAACAAATACCAATAGAGTCGTTCTATTCAGGAAATAAACTATGAAAAATCTTGGAGTATTAAGCTGGAATGCAGAACAGATTGCAGATGCTTTAAAAATAACAAAAGAAGAGGTAAGGGAATATTTTACCGATGGAAGAAGAATTTCTTTTCTTTTGGAGAGGCGTATCGCCCGAGAAATATTAAAGGGCAGTCTTGCGCCATCAGAAGGTGCCGGATTTGATTTGTTTGATTCAGAAGGTGGAAAATGGGAAGTTCGAAGTATTTCAAAAGACGGCATATACTTTTGCCCCAGTTATATGGTTGGTTCAGGGCGCAAATTTAACAAAAAAGGTTTTATAGGAAAACTGTCTGAAATTAAGGGTTATATAATCTCGGATATAGAGTCATTCCCAGAGGTGCCGTTTTGGATAATAACTAAGGAGCAGGTTTTTTCCTGGTGGAAGAAAAAACTTTTGGGTACAACAACAAAAATATCACGTGATAAAATGTTAAAACTTTTATCTAAGTTATTTAAAACAATTTAAATTGACGTTTTTGAGGTTAATGTGATCAAGTTCGGGACATCGGGTTGGCGGGGGATAATAGCGGATGATTTTACGTTTGAAAATGTAAGAATAGTCACTCAGGCGATTTCGGAATACGTAAACAAAAATTCTCCGAACAATCTTAAAAGCGTAATAGTTGGATACGATACACGTTTTCTTTCTGATAAGTATGCCGAGCTTTCCGCTGAAGTTTTGGCAGGAAACGGCATTAAAGCGCTTTTGTGCAAAAGGGATACGCCCACACCGGTAATATCGTTTGAAATAATCCGCCGCGCAGCGGACGGCGGAATAAATTTTACCGCAAGCCACAATCCTTATAACTATAACGGCCTTAAATTTTCGCCTTCCTGGGGCGGGCCGGCACTTCCTGAAACTACCGAAGCAATAGAAAAATCTTGCCGGCTACTGAGCAAGGAATCAATAAAAAAAATTAATCTGAACTATGCAAAAAATCAGGGCTTTTTAGAATACATTGATCCGAGGCCGAAATATCTCAGCCAAATTAAAAAGCTTGTAAATTTCAATGCAATCAAAAAAGGCAGATTTAAGGTTGCGGTTGATCTGCTTAACGGGACCGCAACAGGGTATTTAGACGAGCTTCTTAAAGACGCAGGCATAAGCTGTGTTATTACCAGAGATTGGCGGGATGTTATGTTTCCCAAAAGCGGGGCGCCCGAACCGAACAGAGAAAATTTGAGAGATCTTTACAGCCTTATGAAAAAGGAATCCTGCAGCCTCGGGATTGCTACTGACGGCGACGCCGACAGGTTTGGCATTTTAGACAACGACGGAACATTTATAAATCCAAACGAAATTATATCCGTTCTTTTATACCATCTGATTAAATCAAGAGGTTGGAAAGGCATTGTGGCGCGAAGCGTTATGACGACTCATTTAATTGACAAGATTGCAGACAAATTCGGGCTTCAGATAAAAGAGACTCCCGTCGGATTTAAATATATCGGCGAAATACTGAATAAAGAAAAAGAAAGTTTTGTGATAGGAGGAGAAGAATCAGGGGGGCTGACCATAAGAGGCCACGTTCCTGAAAAAGACGGAATACTTGCCTGCCTTTTAGTAGTTGAAATGATTTCCGAATCTAAGAAAAGCATTAAAAAGATTCTTTCTGAAATTTACAATTTAGTCGGGCCTGTTTTTTCGGACAGAGTAAATTTCAGATTGTCCAGCGACGAGATGGAAACCTTGAAGAATAAATTGAAAGAAAAAACTCCGGACAATTTTTCCGGGCTTAAAGTGAAAAAACTAATTACCGTTGACGGCTACAAATTTATTTTTGAAAACGATTCGTGGCTCGGCATAAGGCTTTCGGGGACCGAGCCGGTAGTCAGATTGTACGTTGAAGCGGATTCCAAACTTAAGATAAAAAATTTGATTTCAGCAGGCGAAAAATATATCAAAGGAAGCTAATGCAGCAGCGCATAAGGTTTGATTTCAAGAGAAATTTTTTAGCAGGGCTTATAACAATTTTGCCTTTATGGCTTACGCTTTTTTTGGTCTGGGTAGTGTTTAATTGGGTGAGTACTCTTGCTATTCCTTTTCTTTCGCCGATTTTAAAGATTTATGTAGGAAAAGGCGGAAGTCTCCTTGCAAAAATAGCAAGTTTTATTTTAACAATTTTTGTTATTTGGTTTGTCGGAGTTTTGGCTACGCGCATTGTCTCGCGCCGGATTTTAACCTGGGGCGAGAATGTCTTGGTCAAAATTCCTTTATTAAGCGACATCTATTTTGGTTTCAGGAAACTCATCCGATTCATATTTAAGGAAAGGCGGGATTTTAAAACAGTTGTTATGGTAGAGTTTCCGCGCGCCGGCATTTATTCAATTGGCTTTTTGACCGGGAAAGGGGATTTCGGAAATTTAAAAAATATCGGTACCGTTTTTATACCGACAGTGCCGAATCCTACCACTGGTTTTCTGGTTGTTGTCCGCCAAAAAGACATTAAACCCCTTGATATGACGTTTGATGAAGCGGCCCGCATGCTTTTGTCAGGAGGAATCGTGTCTCCTGAAAAATATAAATCTGGTAATGCCCAGAAAAAACGGAGCAAAAAATGAAATTTAACGCGCCGAGAGGAACGCATGATCTGTGGGGAACAAACGTACAAAAAATTAGATTTCTTGAAGAGCTCTGCATAAAAATATTTGAGAAGTATAATTATTCCGAAATCCGTTTTCCCACTTTTGAAGATGCCGGGCTTTTTAGCCGTTCAATAGGCGAAACAACCGATATAGTTGAAAAAGAGATGTATTTGTTTGAAGATAAAAAAGGGAGAAAGCTGGCTCTTCGGCCGGAAGGGACGGCCTCGGTTGTGAGGGCGTTGCTTGAAAACAATATTCTTCAGGATCTGGCGTTAGGAAAACTATATTATGTTGGCCCGATGTTCCGCTATGAAAGGCCCCAGTCCGGCCGTTACAGGGAATTTTATCAGGTTGGCGCCGAGTATTTCGGGAATCAGGATCCTTCGGCTGATGCTGAAATAATCTGCCTTTCGGTAGAAATAATGAACGCTCTAGGCATTCAAGAACCGCAAACACACATCAATACGCTGGGCTGCGTTTCTTGCCGGCCGAAATTTAAGGAATC
>JAPLKN010000069.1 GCA_026388075.1 Elusimicrobiota bacterium | reverse complement strand
ATAAAATAAAAATCATTAAAAAACCGTGGGGTGAAGAAAGGATTTTTGCCCATACCTCTAAATATGCCGGGAAAATTCTTATTGTAAGAAAAGGGCATCGCTTAAGTCTTCAATATCATAACAAGAAAGATGAAATGCTTTATCTTGAAGAAGGCCTTTTAAAACTTGAAATCGGCAAAAATGAAAAAAAACTTCTGAAGAAAACAATCATTTCAGGCGAAAGTTTTAAAGTATCGCCAAAAGTGCTTCACAGGATTGAGGCCATTGAAAACTGCCGTTTAATAGAGGTGTCTACTCCCGAATTGGATGATGTTGTGCGTGTTGCGGACGATTACGGCAGAGCAAAGGTTAAAAGGAGAAGCTAGAGATGTCTCAAGTTTGGCATTACAACAATGAAGGGGAATGTATTTTCAGCAATTTTAGCAAACTTTCCCAGCCTGTTGTTCATATGTTGGCAAATAGTCCCCAATATTTCTCCATATGCGATAATTTTTTAAGAGGATATAGCGGATATGATTACACTCGGATGTTCGGGGAATTTGACGGCCCAAACTTTCCTAAAGGAAATGCTCGGTTTCTTTGGTTTCGTTTTAATAAAAATCAAACATGGCTGGCTAATAATTTTTCCAAGCCTTTGGATAACACAGAAAAACATTCATTTACTATGGGCCTGGGTTATGTAACTTTTACGAATATTTCAAAGAAACTGGGCATAGAAGTTAAAGCAACCGTATACGTTCCGCTTAACGAAATGAAAGAAATATGGCTGGTTGAAGTGAGAAATATTTCAAAGAAAAAAATAAAATTTGATTTTATTCCAGCCGTACCGATTTTCGGGGGAAGCAGGGCTTATACTGAATATCACCGCGATGTCGTAAGGCTCTATAACAAAAGCAGGGTAACCGGCCATATTGAAATTGTTCCGGGTTTAGAATGGGTTGAAGGCAGTACCGATGCAAGCGACATATGCTACTACATGGCAGGCGAAACTTCAAAAGGCAGGAAAGGGGACAGGTTTTATTCCGATAGAGAGACTTTTCTAGGTTCAACAAATTCGTGGGCTTTTCCGGAATCAATTATTAAAAACAAACCTCCCAAATTTCAATGCCTTGGAAAAGAAGTGGTAGGCGCAATTGAATTTAAAAATGTCTCGCTTAAATCGAAGGAAACAATAGCGTTTGTCATATCAAATGGCATCAGTCATGGTATAGAAGAAACCGAAAAGGCAGTAAAGGAAACAAATTATAAATATGCTCTGGAATCCTTAAAAAAAATAAAGGATTTTTGGAATGAACGTTCTAAAAAAATTGAGATAGAAACCGGAAACAAGATATTTGACCTTTTGTGGAATAGGTGGTGGGGCTATCAGTTGTCAATGAGGTACTGGTTCGGGAATACCGGCCATCCCCAGTTTGATTACGGTTCTGACTTTTCCGGCTGGCGCGACTTCTGGCAGGATATGATGGCAGCCACCGTAATCGATCCTCAAGGCCTTGAAAAAAGGGCGCTTCATACTCTTGAAGGAATACGCCTTGACGGGACTAACGCGACCAGGTTTTTTGCCAGGACTAAAGAGTTCGGAAGTGACGAAATTAACGGGTTGTGGTGCGACCATCCTTATTGGACAACACAAACGGTGTTGCTTTTAATAAACTTTTTAGGGGATCCCGATTTAATTTTCAAGGAAGGAATATCTTATTTTAAGGATTGTTACCGCGATAGAGGCGAAAAAAAAGATTTGAACTGGCCTTCAGGTAGAATAGAACGCCAAAAAACTAAAACGGGTGAAATTTATAAAGGAACAGTTTTAGAGCATCTTCTTGTCCAGCTTCTTACAATGTTTTATGATGTAGGGCAAAACAACCTTCTTAAACAAAAAAGGGCCGATTGGAACGATGCTGTTGACCAGGTAAAAGGCGAAAATGTTACTTTTTCGCTTGGACTTGCCCAGGATTGTGTTGAGTTGGCCGACTTTTTAGAAAATATTCAAAAGAAAAACAAAATAGAAAAAATCCAAGTTTTTGAAGAACTCATACCTCTTATAGATGCCTGGCCGGATGCAAGTGTTGAAAACATTGCAGTTGATATAAAGCAACAAAAGCTTGACGAATTCCTAAAAAAAGTTAGTAGCGAGATTTCGGGGCTAAAATCGGCAGTAGAGTTATCCAAGATAATTGCTGACCTTCGTAATAAATCAAAAGTAGTTATTGAAACAGTGAATAAAAAAGCTTTTAACGGGGAATACTATATAGGATATTTTCATGCTGATGGGTCGCCAGTTGACAGCATATTTAAAGTAGGAGCGACAAAGAAAAAAAATCCGACTACTGACGATTTTGTTATGATGCTTATGCCGCAGACTTGGGCTCTGCTATCAAAAGCGGCTGACGAAATTAACGCCACTAATACAGTCCTTGACAGCGTTTGGCAGAACCTTTTTGATGATAATGTCCGGGCATTAAAACTTAATTATCCTGCTTATAATAAATTCAATAAAAAAATAGGCAGAATTACAGGGTTTGCCGCAGGAACCAAAGAAAATAACGCCATATTTTGCCATGCAAACCTTTTTATGTGCTGGGCGCTTTTGAAAAGGAGAAAAACGGAAGAGGCATTTAAAATATTTTCAGGAATAAATCCTCTTAATCATAATCAGGAGATTTTGCGGACAGGCCCATGGATACCGGAATATTATATTTCCTCAGATAACCCCAACTTTCCCGGCAGGGGAGAATATCCCATGCTAACTGCGTCCGGGGGATGGGCAAGATATCTTATTCAGAATTTCTTTTTCGGCGTCAGGGGCGAACTGGACGGTTTAAGGATAGATCCGTGCCTTCCTGCGGTAAAAGAGTTCAAGGAATGTAAGCTTTCCATACATTTCCGCAACGCTTTTTATGAGATTTACTTTAAAAATCAAAACCTTATCAAAAACGCGCAGATTCAAAAAATAATAGTTGACGGGACAGAAATTAAAGGCAATCTTATAAAACCTTTCTCTGAAGGAAATCATTCCATAGAAGTGTTCCTCGGATAAAACATGAAAAACAATGGCTATAATGTAAAATTTGGCACTGACGGATGGCGTGCGGTGATATCTGACGATTTTACTTTTGAAAATGTCAAAAAAATCGCCAAAGCAATAGCAATGTATGCTCTCCAAAAAGAAAAAACTCCAAAAATCATAATAGGTTATGATACAAGATTTCTTTCAAAAGAGTTTGCAAAACTTGTGGCTGACATTTTTTCAGATTCCGGCTGCGAAACAATATTGAGCAATCACTTTGTTTCTACGCCTTGCCTATCGGTAAATGTGGCGGAAGGAAAAGCTTTCGGCGGAATTATGATTACGGCAAGCCATAATCCTTACCAATTTAACGGCATAAAATTCAAAACTTCCAAAGGATGTTCAGCTCCGGAGCAAATAACTCAAAAAATTGAAAATAATATATCTTTGGATTATGAGAAAGGCAACAAGGGATCTTTAAACGAAGCTGATCTAATAAAACCTTATCTGAAAAAACTAGCTTCCCGCGTAAATTTAGATATTATAAAAAAATCAAAGTTGAAAATAGTGTTTGATCCGATGTACGGTTCAAGCATAGATTATGTAAGCGATGTCCTTAAAAATTCAAATTGCAGGTGCATACAGATCCATGGCAAACCTGACCCGCTTTTTGGCGGACTAAATCCGGAACCTATTGAAGAGCACCTTTTTGATTTAAAAAAAGAAGTTTTGAAAAATCGAGCTTCCTGCGGGATTGCAACAGACGGTGACGGAGATAGAATAGGCGTTATAGATGAAAAGGGCAGATACCTTACTCCTCACCAGATTTTTCCTTTACTTTTGTATTATTTGTGCAAGTATAGGGGAATGAAAGGGAAAGTTGTCCAGTCTATTTCTTTGGGTTATGTAAGCGAAAGAATCGCCAAAGACTTTAATCTTCAATTTGAAGAAGTCCCGGTGGGATTTAAGTATATAGCAGAAAAAATAATTAATTAAAATATACTAATGGGGGGGGAAGAAAGCGGGGGTTATGGGTATGGAAACTTTATACCGGAAAGAGACGGGATACTTAATTCCTTGAAAATTATTGAGATGCTTTCTTATACCGGGAAAAACCTTTCGGAATTAATATCAGAAATTGAAAAAAAATACGGCAAGTCCTCTTTTATCAGGACAGATTTTATAAATCCGGGAATAGAAAAGACCGAATTCGTAAGAAAAGCGAAGGAAAAAGCGCCCAGCAATGTGGATAACCTCAAAATAAAAACAGTTAAAGATTATGACGGGGTAGAATTTGTGCTTGAGGACGGCTCTTGGCTATTGATGAGGCCTTCAGGAACCGAGCCGGTTATCAGGGTATATGCGGAATCTGAAGAAATAAAAAAAACCAAGCGACTCATCAAATGGGGCAGCGAGATCGTTGATTCTTTAACATAAAAACCGAAATAGAATTAATGATTCGTTTGACCGTGAAAGCAAAGCTCGAGCAGAATAATCTCAATAATTTCGCTTAAAGAGACTTGATAGTTTCGATTTTCCGCGAAGAGGCGGACTTTTTCCATAGCGCCGCATTCCACGGCTTTCCAAGTCATTGACGCGTCTTTGCCCTGGATGATTCTTAGTGCATCAGCTTCAAGTCTAATGAATTCCTGGAGTGACATTTTAACCGCCTCCTTTCGATTATATTATATATAAAAGGTGAAAAAGATATCTAAAATACTTGTAAAAATATTGTAAAAACAAGCATTTTTGTGGTTTTATAGCTTAATTCTCAGTTAAATTTGACAATATGAATTTTTTTTTATAATATTACCACCCCACCATAAGAATTTAAATAATCCGTTTCCAACGGTAAAAAAGGAGGAAGTTATGGGAGTAAAAGTAGGCATCAATGGATTTGGAAGGATAGGGAGGCTGGTAGCAAGAGCTATCCTTGAAAGAAAAGACAAAAATCTGGAACTGGCAGCAATCAATGATCTAACCGATTCAAAAACAAATGCTCATCTTTTGAAATATGATTCGATACACGGCCGGTTTTCCGAAGATGTAAAAGCTGTCAGCGAAGAAGAAATCTTGGTCGGCGGGAAAAAAATCAAAGTTTTGAAAAAAACTGATCCAGCCGAGCTGCCTTGGAAGGACTTAGGGATAGAAGTTGTGGTTGAATCCACGGGACTTTTCACTGTTAAAAAAGACGGGGTAAACAAAAAGGGCAAGTTAGTCAAAGGGGCCGAAAATCATATTACAAAAGGCGGGGCTAAGAAAGTTATTATTTCTGCTCCTGCAGAAGGGGAAGATATCACTATTGTTTTGGGCGTTAATGAAGATAAATATGATCCCAAAAATCACCATGTTATTTCCAATGCGTCTTGCACTACCAACGCTTTGGCTCCCGTGGCTAAGGTTCTAAACGACAAATGGGGAATTGTTAAGGGTTTAATGACAACCATTCATTCATATACAAACGATCAAAGAATTCAGGATATGTATCATTCAGACTTAAGGCGCGCAAGGGCTGCGGCAGTATCCATGATCCCGACTTCTACAGGAGCTGCAAAAGCAATAGGCCTAGTTATACCTGAACTAAAGGGCAAGCTTGACGGTTTTGCAATCCGAGTCCCTACACCAAATGTGTCAATAGTAGACCTTACCGTTCAGCTCGGCAAGAATGCAACCGCAGAAGAGATAAATGCGGCTCTTAAGGAGGCATCGGAAGGAAAAATGAAAGGATATCTAGGATATGAAGAACAGCCTCTTGTTTCAATTGATTTCAATCATTGCGATATAAGTTCCGTCGTTGACGCGAAATTAACAAAGGTTATTGACGGCAACTTTGCAAAAGTTATTGCCTGGTATGATAACGAATGGGCTTACTCAAATAGAGTGGTAGACCTAATCGGTTATTTAGTGAAAAAGGGCTTATAAGTTGTTGCTGTCGGAGGAATAATAATGAAGAAAACACTCAAGGAAATGAACCTGAAAGAAAAAAAGGTCTTAGTTAGGGTTGATTTCAATGTTCCGCTTGATGAAAAAGGGCAAATAACGAATGATAAAAGAATTGTTGCTACTTTGCCCACAATAAAATATTTGCTTGAGCAAAAAGCCGCTGTTATTCTGATGTCCCATCTGGGCAGGCCAAAAGGCAAAGTAGTGCCTTCAATGAGCCTTAAACCCGTAGCAAAAAGGCTCGGTGAGCTAATAGGAAAAGAAGTTAAAATGGCTCCGGATTGTATAGGGCCGGAAGTAAAAAAGCTTGCCGCAGATTTAAAATCTGGAGAAATCTTGCTTTTAGAAAATTTGCGGTTTCATCAAGAAGAAGAAGATAATAACGATAAATTCGCAAAAGAGCTTGCATCAATTGGTGAAGTTTTTGTCCAAGACGCCTTTGGAACGGTGCACCGCGCACACGCTTCAACAGTCGGAATAGTGAAGTATGTCAAGGATGCCGGAGCCGGTTTTTTAGTTGAAAAGGAGCTGAAATTTCTAGGAGATACTTTAAATAATCCTAAACGGCCTTTTCTTGCAATTTTAGGCGGGGCCAAGGTATCCGACAAAATAGATGTGATTGAAAACCTCTTAGACAAGGTTGACGATTTAATTATAGGCGGAGCGATGGCATACACTTTTTTGAAAGCCGAAGGGGTTGAAACGGGGAAGTCTTTGGTAGAAAACGATAAAATTGATGTGGCAAAAAATCTTTTGAAAAATGCGCAGAAAAAAAAGGTCAGTATTTTTATTCCTAACGATCATATAGTGGTGGATAAAATAGATTTTGAAAAAAAAGTTGTTTTAAATGGTGCTATAGTTAAGGAAACCGAAGGTGCGGATATTCCGGCCGGTTTTATAGGAGTTGATATAGGCCCTGAAACACTGAGGAGATTTTCACCTTTGATTTTATCAGCTAAAACCATTATCTGGAACGGTCCTTTGGGGGTATTTGAAATTGATGAGTTTTCAAAGGGGACTGTTGAGGTAGCTAAAGTGGTAGCGCAGTCAACTGAGAAAGGTTCTATTTCAGTTGTCGGCGGAGGGGATTCCATAGCAGCTGTTAAAAAAGCCGGTGTGGATAAAAAAATCACTCACATTTCTACAGGTGGCGGAGCTTCTTTAGAGTTTTTGGAAGGGAAAGAGCTCCCCGGAATAGCTGTATTGCCGGAAAAGAAATAATTTTAGTTTAAAAAAGGCATTTTCTCAGTCGGTATTTAACAAAAAACGCAGTTTGATTTTGAATTGAATATTTAGTAGGATGGTAAAATGTATACGTTTATTTTGATAGTACATTTAACAGTTTGTATCGGCTTGATTTTGATTGTTCTTCTCCAAGCTGGAAAAGGCCAGGGTATAGCCGGGCTTTTTGGCGGGGGAGGATCTGACCAGCTTTTCAGCGCGCCGTCAGGCATGGCATTTATCAAGAAAATTACTGTGGCAATGGCAGTTATTTTCGTGATAACCTCTTTAACTTTGACTGTCATGACCGCAAGACAAAGCATAAGATCAGTTACAAGCCAGATACCCTATATCCCTGTTGAGCAGCCGCCGCTTCCTAAATAAGGTATTAGTAGGTAGTCCTCGGACCCATAAGGTTCCTCGACTCATAAGTCTATGGACTGAGAGCCTATGGACCTGAGGGCAGGTTGGTTTTAGGTAGTGGCATGCTTAACAATTTTAACTCCACTTCCGTGTTTCGGAGTTGGTTCTTGGTCTTTTGGATTTGGTATTGTTCATTTCAAGTGGTAACTGGTTACCCTCGGTCCATAGGACCTATGGGTCCGAGGACTGTTCACTGATAACTGTCGTTAAGTTGCTGGGGTGGTCCAGCACATTAATAATATGCGGGATAAACTCCACAAGCCGCCTTCGGCGTCTATTCCTTAGTTTTGTTTTTTTGTTTAGTTTTACTGGTAACTGATTACTGTTCACTGATAACTGTCGTTATGTTGCTGGGGTGGCCCAGCACATTATAATGTGCTGGATAAACTCCAAAGTCGCTTTCAGCGACTATTCCTTGGTCTTTCGGTCTTAGTTCTGTTGTTGCTGAAAGCTGACAGCTGGTTGCTGGTAGCTTCTGTTTCATGCTGGGGTGGCGGAATTGGCATACGCGCATGTTTGAGGGGCATGTCCTTCACCGGATGCGGGTTCAAGTCCCGCCCCCAGCATATCTACTTAGGAAAGGGTTCAGCGAATCGCCGTAGGCGAGAAGCGACGATTTAATGGCTGCATTTTCACATGAATAAATGTGAATGGTCTATGCAGGCCGCCGAGACGGTGAGGCGGCGGGGTATGACCGAAGGGAATACAACCTTAGGTTTCCCCTTGTGGAGCGTTTCGGCGCAGCAGATTCCTTCGGAGCCGAAACGTTTCTTATTCGTCCGAACGTAAGTGATGACGCGACATTGCGGGCGTAATTCAGCGGTAGAACGTCTCGTTGCCAACGAGAATGTCGTGGGTTCAAGTCCCATCGCCCGCTCTTTTACAGTTACCAGTAAACAGTGACCAGTGACCAGAAAAAACTAAGAGGCGTTTGAAAAACTTGGACTTGAAGCCCCCTAAAGGGGCTCCATGATGTTTTTAAGGAAGTCGCAACCCCCAAGAGATTGGCTTATTTTAGTTTTTGATTCTCAAGAAACCTTTCTTAATTTTTCCTATACGGTTGTTTGTCCAATAAATTTAGCAAAATAAAATGAGAGGTGCGTGATGGAAAAAGACCTTTTTAATCTGCAGTCTGAGAAATTCTTACTTAAGAATTTCCGAAGATATATTTCAATCCCTCATCTTCCAGAAAACTTAAAACCTCTTCTTGATATTGCATATAACTTGTGGTGGAGCTGGAACTCTGACGCGATTGAGCTTTTTAGAAGAATGGACCGAGACGAATGGGAACTTGCATATCATAACCCTATCAAACTGCTGGCGCATATCGGCCAAGACAAGCTTAAAAAGCTTTCAGAAGACGATTCTTTTCTTACACACCTTGAACGTATCCAGGAGGACCTAAAACATTATCTGGAAATGACAACCTGGCATGGGCAGGAATTTCCTGAACACAAGGCAGTTATAGCTTATTTTTCTACAGAGTTCGGGCTTTACGAAAGTCTCCCTATATATTCCGGCGGTCTTGGCGTGCTTTCGGGGGATCACATAAAATCGGCAAGCGATATGGGCCTTCCCATGGTTGCGGTCGGCCTTTTATACCGATACGGATATTTCAAACAATACTTAAATTTTGACGGCTGGCAACAGGAAGAATATACAGAAAATCATTTTTTTAGGATGCCGCTGCAAATCGCCAAAAATTCTAACGGGGACGACATAAAAATTTCAGTAGAACACCCTAAAGGAAGAGTATACGCAAGAATATGGAAAGTTCAAGTTGGAAGGGTGCCTCTATTTCTTCTTGATACCGATATAGACGAAAATTCACCTGAAGACCGCGACATTACAGGATACCTTTACGGCGGTGACCGTGAAATGAGGATCAGACAAGAAACAGTTTTAGGTATCGGCGGTATCAGAGCCCTTAAAGCGCTTAATATTGTTCCTGACGTTGTGCATCTAAATGAAGGGCATAGCGCCTTTTTGATTTTAGAAAGAATAAGAATGCTTATGGAACAAAATAATTTAGGATACGAAGAAGCAAAAGAGATTGTTAAGGCTTCTTCAGTTTTTACAACCCATACGCCTGTTCCCGCAGGAAATGAGGTTTTTGCGCCCGAATTAGTATCAAAATATATGGAGCCGATAATTAAAAAACTTGGCATTACAGCTGAAGAGTTAGTAAAGCTAGGCAAAGTAAATCCCGAGGATGTCAAGGAAGGTTTTGGCATGACGGTTTTAGCTTTAAAAATGACAGGCTACGCAAACGGGGTAAGCAAGCTTCACGGAACCATTTCCCGAAATATGTGGAAACCACTTTGGCCGGATATGCCCAAAAACGAAATTCCAATAACTTCAATAACAAACGGTATACATACCAATACATGGATTTCATACGAAATGGCAGGATTATTTGACCGCTATATGGGTAATGCCTGGAAAGACGAGCCGGCCAACCAGTCTATCTGGCAAAGAGTTGAACAAATACCTGATGCTGAACTGTGGAGAAGCCACGAGCGAAGAAGAGAAAGGCTGGTTTCTTTTGCAAGAACGAAACTTAAAGCGCAGCTTATAAGAAGAGGGGCATCGCGCAATGAAATAGATTATGCGGACCAGGTTCTAGATCCGGAAGCTTTAACGATAGGTTTTGGCCGGCGGTTTGCTTCTTACAAAAGAGGGGATCTTTTGTTTAGAGATCTTGCCAGAATAAAAAATATTCTTGTACAAAAAGAAAAACCGGTTCAGTTAATTATTGCAGGGAAAGCCCACCCTCAGGATAATTTTGGCAAAGAACTTATAAAATCCATAATACATATCTCCCGCGATCCTGATTTGAGAAGCAAAATTGTTTTTATTGAAGATTACGATATGAATGTGGCCCACTATATGGTACAGGGCGCGGACGTATGGCTCAACAATCCCAGAAGGCCTTCTGAAGCCTCAGGCACCAGCGGAATGAAAGTAGCTGTTAACGGGGTGTTGAATTTAAGCGTTCTTGACGGCTGGTGGTGCGAAGGTTATAACGGTGAAAACGGCTGGTCAATAGGCGCGGGAGAAGAATATTCGGATCCCGTATATCAGGACGAGGTGGAAAGCAAGGCCATTTACGATTTGCTTGAAAAAGAGATAATACCGTTATTTTATGACCGGACTAGAGACGGCCTTCCAAGGGGCTGGATAAAAAAGATGAAAACTTCAATGCAGACAATAGGGCCCGCTTTTAATACCAACCGGATGATAGAAGATTACACGCGAAAATTTTATATCCCGGCCCATGTTGATTATTTTAAAATGGTTAAAGATAATTTCGCCGGGTCAAAAAACTTTGTACAATGGCAAAAGTTTATATGCAAAAAATGGTCAGGAATAAAGGTTCTTAGCGTAGATGATAACCTTAAAACCGATGTGGAACTCGGAAACAGTTTTAAAGTTACTGCAAAGATTAAAATCGGAGAAATACGTCCCGAAGATTTAAGCGTTGAAATATACTGGGGATATTTAGATTCTAAGCATAATATTAACGGGCCTGCCAGCGGAAAAATGAAACTGGCAGGAAGTTCTGATGGGACTTGCACTTTTGAGGGAACAATCAAGGCGGACCGTGTAGGACATTGCGGATATGCGATTAGGGTTCTTCCGCAATTTGAAGGGAAAGTTCTTTTTATCCCCGGGCTTATTACGTGGCAATAGGACACATGCTTAAAGATAAGTTTAAGCTATTCATATTTGATCTTGACGGCACCCTGATAGACTCCCAAATAGATATCTTAAATTCAGTTAATCATGTCCGTTCTCTTCTTAAGCTACCTCCTCTTGAACTATCAAAAGTTAGATCCTATATAGGAAATGGCGCAAATATTTTGGTACAAAAAATTCTTCCCGGAGCAAACCAGAAAGAATTGGCTAATGCTTTTGTAGAGTTCAAAAATTACTATTATAAACATCCCGTAGAAAATACTAAAATTTATTCCGGCATATTAGAATTACTTGAAAAATTAAAAGGAAAAAAGAAAGCAGTTCTTACCAATAAGCCGGAAAACATTTCAAAAAAAATCCTTGAATCATTGAATCTTGATTCCTATTTTTCTTTAGTTTGGGGCGGGGATACCGGGCCGAAAAAAAAGCCTGATCCTGGCCCGATACACTCTATCTTGAAAAGATTTAAATTGGAGCCCAAAGATGCCATAATGATTGGTGACGGAATAAACGACATTCGAGCGGCTAAGTCAGCCGGTGTTGCAACATTAGCTTTGGGATACGGATATACGGACGAAAAAGAGATCCTTGATTTAAGACCTGATTATTTTTCAAAAACTATCAAAGATTTACTTGAAATGATATAAAAAATTGGATAGAATTTATCAAATTTAGCCAGCAGGAGGTAATAATGTTTTTTTATAAAATTATTAAATCAATAATCGGAATTTTACATTCCCAGATTTCGCCCAATGAAATAGCTTTTGGTGCTGCGCTTGGCGCATTCATCGGCCTTTCTCCTTATATGACGCTCCATAACTTGATTATATTTTTGCTAATCTTCCTTTTAAAAGTAAATGTGGGGTCAGCATTTTTGTCAGTGGGAGTTTTTGCCGTCATAGGGCGCATTTTTGATCCATTGTCAGACGCGATAGGATATGTGCTTTTAGTAAACATAAATTCGCTAACCCCGTTTTGGACAAAACTTTATAATATGCCTTTAGTTCCCTTTACGAAATTTTATAATACCATTGTATTGGGGAGTTTTGTTATAGCGGTTTTGCTTTTCGTTCCCATATTTTACTTTTCTAAATGGTTCATAAATTATTACCGTTTAAGTCTGCAGGCTAAAATTCAGAACTGGAAAATAATGAAAATATTCAAACTAAGTTCTATCTTCAATATGTACGATAAATATCAAAAATAGACAATAGGGAGATTATATGCGTTGGAAATATTTTATTCCTGTTTCCGCATTTGTTGTAATTTGTTTTGTATTCAGCATCTTTTTTCTTGATATGATTTTAAAGAGCGCTTTCATATCAGGCGGGGAAATGGTTTTCGGCGCAAAAGTTGAGATTGCTTCGGTAAAAACTAAATTCAGAAACCTTTCAATAAATATTTCAGGACTAAAAATTGCCAATAGAAGCGACTTTTTTAGAAATCTTATAGAAATTGACAGTATTCGTTTTGCCCTAAAACCTCTGCCGTTGCTTTCTAAAAAGGTTATTATTGAAGAAATGGCGCTTGACGGCTTAATGTGGAACACGAAAAGGGATTTATCCGGAGCTTTGCCGCCGCGCAAAGAAAAGAAATTCGTTAAAAAAGAAAAAAAAGAAAATAAAAGCAGCCCAACCGCCAAACTATTTTCTTCTATAAAAGAAAAAGCAGGTTCCGAGGCGTCGGCACTTCCCGCTGCGGACAAGATAAAAGAAGTTCAGAAGGAATTTAAAAACATTTCTTTTACAAATGCGGTATCTTTAGCTGATTTAAAATCAATTGGTGAAATGGATGCCCTGAAAAGCAGTTATTCTCAAAAATACTCGCAGTATGATTCTCAATTGAAGTCTTTAGATCTTGACCAGAAAATTAGCAAAGCAGTTGCGGCATTAAACGAAATTTCTTCAATAAAAATTGAGACAATTCAGGATATAGAACCGGCAAAGACAAAGCTTGATTCATTCAATTCAACCAGGGAAGAATTAAACAATACCATATCGCAATTACAGCTAATGCAGTCTCAAATGTCTCAAGATTTCGGCAGCGAAAAAGACGTGTTAGCTAAAATTAATCAGCTTAAAGAGGGCGATTACAAAGCTTTGGCGGACAAACTAAAACTGCCTAGTTTTTCTTTCGGGAATCTGTCGCAGTCGATTTTTGGCCCCGTATGGCTAGATAGAGTTCATAAGATTCTTTATTATTTGGAAGTTGCAAGAAAATACATGCCCCCTAAAAAGAAAAATGAAAAAATGGTAAACACACGGCTTAAAGGAAGAGATATCAGTTTTCCGAAGGAAGATAATCCGCCCGACTTCCTTATCGGTAAGATTATTGTTAGCGGAACTACCGGGGGATACGGCAAAGAAGGGGAACCTTTGGACTTCAAGGGGGTAATAACCGGTATAACTTCCGATCCGGTCCTTTTAGGGAGACCGACTAAAATTGATATAAGCGGGTCTCAAGGCAAAAGAACTCTTATACTTTATGGAGTCTTGGATCATACCACCGATAAGCCCGTTGACACTTTGAACATATTATTTTCGGGTCTTTCTGCGCAAAGTTTAGGGATACCCTCTTCCGACTATTTGCCGGATATGAAAAATGGAAAAGGTGTTCTTGATGGAAGGCTGATTCTTAAAGGCGAAAATATCGCATCAAATATGGAACTCAAAATCAGCGGATTTAAGAGTTCCGGCGTTGAAACTGACGAAACAAGAAAAATAATTCTATCGCTTTGGAAAGGGATTTCGGAAATAATCGTGAATGCCAAGCTTTCAGGCACGTTTGAAAATCTGTCTTTTTCAATTTCATCAAATATGGATAAAATTCTTTCCGAAAGACTAAAAAATATGTTAGGCGCAAAATTTGCCGAAGTCCAAAATAAGCTTAAAGCAGAAATTACACGGCTGACGAATCAGAAAAAGGATGAAGTTATGGGAGAATTTAATTTAAAGAAATCTGAATTAACAAAACAGTATGGCGACAAACAAAAAGAAATACAATCAAAAACTGATGAAATAAAATCAAAAATAGCATCAAAAGAAAACGAAGGAAAAGATCAGGCTGACAAAGAAAAGAAAAAAGCCGAAGACCAGGTGCGTAAACAGGCCGAACAGAAACTTAAAGAACTGAACCTGTTTAAATAGCTGCAGTGATTAGTAATCAAGTTTTATGGCAAAGAAGCAAAAATGTAGTGGGTTTTGTTGTAGTCTAGCAACTCTGAACTAATAACTCAGCACTTTTGTTAATAGCACTTCCATAGGTGGAGTGCTAATTTTTTTAAAGAGGACTTGACAAAGTTTTTTAAGTTTTGTTATAATTAGCGCTCCCAATACAAGAGTGCTAATTAAGTTTTTTAGCGTATACTCAATTTAATCAGATACTGAGTTTATTATTTGAAAGCCGGAACAAAGAAACCATGAACCAGAACGAAGTTCGGTTCATGGTAAATTAAGCCATCCTACGCCAAGGCTACGGAGGACAGACCCGAAAGGGCAGACTGCCCGCCGAAGTCCTTCGACTTCGCTCAGGACAATGAGCCTGTCGAACTGCTGTGTTATCAATAGGGCAGCTTGTCCGCCTCAGGCGGAAATAGCCCTGATTTTTGAAAACACGCATAGCGCAGGTGGGCGACATTAAGGAGGTGTAACCCTATGAAAATTAGACCATTAGGTGACAGAGTGTTGGTAAAACCAACTGAGGAAAAAGAAGTAAAGAAGAGCGGCATCATAATTCCAGATACCGCAAAAGAAAAACCCATGGAAGGGGAAGTCATTTCGGTAGGTAAAGGAAAAATAGGAGATGACGGTAAGTTAATTCCAATGGATGTAAAGGTCGGAGACAAGATTCTGTACGGAAAATATTCCGGCACGGAAATAAAAATCAATGAAATAGATCACTTGATCATGCATCAGGACGATATCCTGGGTGTTATAGACTAAATTAATCAGTAATAGGAGGAAAGAAGTATGGCAAAACAGATAAATTATGCTGATGACGCTAGAAAATCAATTAAAAACGGAGTTGACAAATTGTCCAATGCGGTAAAAGTAACGCTGGGGCCAAAAGGCCGTTATGTTATTTTAGACAAAAAATTCGGTTCTCCAACAATAACTAATGACGGTGTAACCATAGCTAAAGAAATTGAGCTTGAAGACCCTTTTGAAAATATGGGCGCGCAGCTGGTAAAGGAAGTTTCTTCAAAAACTAATGATGTTGCAGGCGACGGGACAACAACTGCATGTGTTTTGGCTCAGGCAATTACTGCGGAAGGTTTAAGAAACATTACTGCGGGCGCTAATGCAACCCACATTAAAAGAGGAATTGACAAGGCGGTTACAGCAGTGGTTGAAGAAATCAAAAAGAATGCAAAGCATGTTAAGGGAAAAGAAGAAATTGCCCAGATCGCTTCTATATCTGCAAACGATAAAGAGATCGGAAACCTTATCGCTGACGCTATGGAAAAAGTGGGGAAAGACGGAGTTATCACGGTTGAAGAAGGAAAATCAGCCGAAACCACTTTAGACGTGGTTGAAGGAATGCAATTTGACCGCGGCTACGTTTCTCCCTACTTTGTGACAGATGCCGAAAGAATGGAAGCGGTGCTCGAAGACCCTTATTTTATCATAACAGACAAAAAACTCGCATCAATGCAAGAGATCCTTCCCCTTTTAGAAAAAGTTGTCCAAACCGGGAAGCCATTCATTATCATTGCTGAAGACATTGAAGGCGAGGCACTTGCCACTTTAGTTGTCAACAAAATCCGAGGCACCCTTAAAGTTGCGGCGGTGAAAGCTCCGGGTTTTGGAGACAGGCGTAAAGAAATTTTGCAAGACATAGCGGTTTTAACCGGCGGGACAGTAATATCCGAGGAGATTGGGCTAAAGCTGGATAAGGTCACTGTTGATATGCTCGGCCAGGCGAAACGGGTTACGGTTGACAAAGAAAATACAACCATAGTTTCCGGCGCGGGCGATAAAAAAGAAATTGAAGCGCGCATTTCTCAAATACGCAAACAAATAGAAGAGACAAAATCCGATTACGACAAAGAAAAACTCCAAGAACGGCTTGCAAAACTCGTGGGAGGAGTAGCGGTGATAAATGTCGGCGCGGCAACTGAAACAGAAATGAAAGCAAAAAAATTCAAGGTTGAAGATGCTATGCATGCAACGAGAGCCGGTGTTGAGGAAGGAGTTGTTTGCGGCGGCGGAGTGGCATTGCTGAGAGCCCAAAACGTATTGGAAAAAATCAAGGGTTCTGACGCCGACGAGCAAACCGGTATCAATATTGTAATAAGATCCTTAGAAGAACCCATAAGAGAAATTGCGACAAACGCGGGCCTTGAAGGATCAATTGTAGTGGATAAAGTAAGAAACAGCAAGGATCCGAATTTTGGTTTTGACGCTGAAGCATGTGAATATGTTGATATGTTTAAAGCGGGGATACTTGATCCTGTAAAAGTTACCCGTTCAGCGCTGCAAAATGCGGCATCTATTGCCGGGCTTCTTTTGATAACTGATGTTTTGATTACAGACATTCCCGAGAAAAAACAGCCGATGGGAATGGGTCCTGGAATGCCTCCAATGGACTACTAGAAAATAGATTGAAATACTAAATAGAATCCCCGGGTTTCCGCCATAGGCTGGTGCCCGGGGATTTCAATTTCAAATTAATTTTATTTGAATTTTATTTCCTGCTGTGATATAATTACTCTTTATATAAATAAAGGGTGAAATATAAGTATGAGAATTTGTCAGCTTAAACAAATATCGATCAAAAAAATAGCTATTGTTTTTTTCCCTTTATTTCTGTATAGTTTTTCTTTCGCTAAAAATTTAAATGAAGAAACGGCAACAATTTTAGCACTTCAAAACAGCAGGGAATTAAAGATTGCCGAACAAGAACTTGAGGTGGCCAAAGGGGCTCGTTATGAAGCAGTTTCTACCGCACTTCCTCAAATCTATATAGGACTTTCTTACAGCAGGATTAACAGCGCTTCAGTCATTAGTCCTTTTATTCCAGAAGAATCTTTTCTGATACCAATTGGAGTTCCTTCTGAAACTAAATCCAATAAACTCTCTAATAACTATGGGGGACAGGTATTAGTATTGCAGCCTTTATTCACCTGGGGACAGATAAAATTCACAAACGTACTGGCGAAACAGAATTATCTATTTACAAAAGAGAAACTGAGCCAGGCAAAAAACGATTGCATTTTCAAAGCAAAAGAAAATTTCTATAAAACTCTTCTTGCCATAAAACTTTCTTTAATTGCGGATGAATCTTATGATTTAAGCCAAAAGAGGCTTGAAATGACCAAGAACCTTTTTAATGAAGGAAAAGCTTCAAAATATGATGTTTCAAGAGCGGAAGTTGTAGTAGCAAACGCAAGAACACTCGCTTTAAAAGCCGAAAATATTTTTGAGGTATCAAAAGAAACGCTAAAAAGTTTTTTGGATTTGAAAGAAGATATAGTTATTGAAGGAGAATTTAATTTTCAAGACTTAGATTTTTCTATAGATGAAATATGGGAAAAAATGGTTTATGCCCGCCCTGAAATTAAGCAGATGGGGTATCGGGAAAATATAGCCAAAAGCCTTCTTTCAATAAATAAAACTAATAGCAAGCCGAAAATTAATTGCGATTATTATTATACATCTGATGCCCCAGATTTGTATAGGGATTTTAATAGCTGGAATAAGAGCTGGATACTTGGTGTTTCATTATATTGGCACGTTTTTGACGGTCTTTTAAGTTACGGGAAAATAAAAAAAGCAGATGCCCAGCTTGAACAGGTTAGGAACACAAACAAGGCAAATCTTGAGGTATTCAAGCTAGAAGCTATTTCCGCATATTTAAATTTCAACCAAGCAAAAAAGAGCATTTCAGTAGAAAAGGAAAATGTTATTCTGGCGAATGAAAACCTAAAAATCGCGCACAAAAGATATTCAATGGGACTAATGTCTTCTATTGAACTTCAGGATGTGCAATTTGCTTTTTCTCAGGCAAAAACAAATTATCAGCAGGCATTGTATGATTATAATATTGCTATCGCGACAATATTAAAAGTTATGGGGAGTAATAATTAAGGGTTTAAAATATTAAATCCTCAAATTTCTGATATCATGTTTAAAAAAATTATAAGCATAATTATCTTGGTAGTTTTTGTCATTACTGGATACAAAGTGTATCTTTATTTTGAAGGCAGAAAATCAAAAAATTTAGACATTGAAAAGGCGATGCCGGTTGAAAT